>NZ_JBFUAZ010000043.1:0-14015 GCF_056406035.1 Polaromonas sp. P1_E1_2
GGCCGGCTAGGAATTCCAGTTCCTCGTCACTGTGATTGATCGCGTTGGCAGGGGTGAGACGGCGGCCGTTTTTGGGCTCCACTTCGCCCCAGAATGACTGGTGGTAACTTGACTGTGACACGGTCTTTTCCCCGTTCGACTCCATGTCAACCGTACCGTAGCAGTTGCAGAAATAGCTGCGGTTCCCCTGGTCGGCGAAGACCTCGGCATAGACGCCCGTGCCACGTATACCCGCCGTCAGCGTGGGCAGGACAATGGAGCGGCTGCTGCCCTTGCCCCAGACGCTGACCACGGCGCCCGTGAGCAGGCGCAGCAGGCTCACGGTATTGAGCGAGTTGCCGCGCTCCACTTTCATCATGGAGTTCTCACGCACCTGGAATGCCGAGTTGCCGATGACAAACATCAGGTTGGAGCCCGGACCGGTCTGGATCTGGTCGCCGGTGAGGATGGTTTCGCCGGTCTGCAGCCGATTGCCGTTGAGCAGGGCATCGCCCCTCAGCTCGACGATATTGCTTCGCTGCTGGGCCATGGCGGCCGGCAATCCCCCCATCGCTACCCAGGCGGCTGCTGCCTTGAGCGTGTCACGCCGTTGAAACCACAAAATGTCCTGTTCGGTACGGCCTTGCAGCTGGTGCTGGGTCATGAAGAATCTCCTGGGGTAGCGGGGTCGTTATTGGTGTTTTCCGGGTTATTGGCGCCATCCGGCGAGTCACCGGGTAGCGTGGCCACGAAGCTATCACGAAACGTGAAGTAAATCGAGGTGGAAAACATGGCTGCGATGAGCAAGCCCAGGGGCATCATTGCCGCGGCCGCGAATTCAGCGCTGCCTGTCAGGCCGGCAAGCACGCTCAGCACGATGACCAGGCCCATGGATACGCCGAGCCAGCCCAGCCCGAACATCAGGAAGGCCCCCGCGTTGCGAACGCAGGCGACAACGCTGAAAAAGAGGCTTTTGACCGGAGAAATGCCGTGCCAGTGAACCAGGGCGGGTGCATGCCAGAACAGCAGCAGCACGGGCAGGTACAGCAGCAGGGACACCGACATGTTCTTGGCCATGGCCAGCTGGAACTGCGGCGTCATCATCGCCTCGCGGCTCGCGTCGGCGGCAACGGGGGGGTCCACCAGCATCGGTACGATCCAGTTGATCAGCACGCAGAACGCCGTATAGATCGCACCAAGGACAAGCATCGCGCCCAAACGCTCGCGTCCCGCGCGAAAAGCGCTGAGAAGCACCGTGGGCATGGGAAATTTTCCCTTCACGGCTTCCTGTGTGGCGGCCATCAGGCCCAGCATGGCAGCGGGAACAATCATCAGTGCCAGGATCAGTCCGAAAAACGGCAGCAAGGAAAGCACCGTGACTGCGGCCAGGTACAGGAAAAACAGGCCCGACATGGCCAGGGGCTGCTGCATGAAAGTCTTGATGCCCAACCTGACCCAGGTTATGCCGGTGCTTGCGGGAACAATATTAAGTTTCATGGTCTTCAGCGGGAAATGGGGCCGGACGAGACCGGGATATTGCAGGAGGGCAGTTTGCCTGAAAGCAGCGACGCTTGGCGCAGGCCCTCAAACAGGCCTTGGCCGAAGGGTCATCAGGCCCGCGGGTGGCTTGGGCTAGAGGACGTAAGGGTGTGTGAGCCGCTCGCGCAGGACACGCTCGAAATGGCTGGGGTCGTGGGGCTTGAGCACTGCAGCTTCACGGGGCAAATGCAAGTCCCACAGCCGCGACAGCCAAAAGCGCAGGGCTCCGGCGCGCTGCATGGCAGGCAGGAGCCTGCGCTCCTGCGCCGTCAGGCGCCGCACGCTTTCGTAAGCCCTCACGAAGGCCGCCGAACGGGCTTCGTCTTGTACGCCGGTTTCCAGGTCTATACACCAATCGTTGAGGCACACACCAATGTCAAACAGGAAGGTGTCGCAGCCGGCGAAGTAAAAATCAAAAAAACCGGTGAGCCGGCCGTCTTCGAACATCACGTTGTCGCGAAAGAGGTCGGCGTGTATGGCACCGCGGGGCAGGCTGCCAAAAGCGGATGAAGCCGCAATATGGTTCTGGTAAGCCAGCTCCCCCAGGATGAGGCTGGTTTGCGCCGGCGTGATGTAAGGCAGCACGACCGGAACAGTCTCGTTCCACCAGGCCAGGCCCCGCAGGTTGGGCTGGCGCCGCGGGTATTCGAGGCCTGCCAGGTGCATGCGTGCCAGCGTTTCCCCGACACCGGCGCAGTGGCCGGATGTGGGCGCCAGCTCACTGTGGCCGCGCAGCTTGTTGACGACGGAGGCCGGTTTGTCCTTCAGGCGGTGAAGAATGTTCCCTTTGGGGTCGGCAGCCGGATCAGGCACCGGAATACCGTGCGCCGCCAGGTGCTTCATCAGGTGCAGGTAAAACGGCAGCTGCTCGAATGTCAGGCGCTCGAACAGGGTCAGCACATACTGGCCCTGGTCGGTATCCACAAAGTAGTTGGTGTTTTCGATGCCGCCTGCGGCACCTTTGATATTTTGCAGCTGCCCCAGATTCAGGGCGTTCAAGAACGCTGCAGCCTCGTCAAACGAGACTTCGGTATATACGGCCATGCCTGAAACTGGATCCTGGAGTTCTTGGAGTACGTGGAGCTGCGAAAATCAGAACTTCAGCACGTTCCAGACGCGTGAGCCGTTGGTGTCGTTGTTGGTCGACGCGGGGGCGGTGCCCCGGGCGCCTTCTGCGGGCTTGATTTCGTAAGCCGCACCGCCGACTTTGGGCTGGACCAGGATTTGCTGCGTTTCGCCGCCCACACGGAGTTCGTCGATCCGGCTGCCCGCGTCTTCAGTGCGAATGCGCTGGATTGCCTTGTCCGGCCGGCCTGCAGGCGCCGGGGCCTCCGCGGTCACGGGCGGCACTGCGTTTTGTGCAGGCGCTTGAGCCATGGCCGCAGCCAGCGGCAGCACCGCAAACGCGGCGGCAAGAAGAGGGCGGAAAGCGTGGTTCATGCCTGCATTGTAGGCTGCGGAGCCCAGCCGAGAAAGCCCGATATGTCGTAATAAGGGGGCTGCGGCTGTAGGCGGAAAGCTTCCCCACAGGCCAGCGCCGGGCGCTATCGGCGCCGCGGGCAGCGGCGGGCCGATATCCCCGACAATCGGCTTCATGAGTACCGACAAAAAAACACTGCTGCTGGTGGACGGCTCCAGCTACCTGTACCGCGCCTTTCATGCCATGCCCGACCTGCGCGCCAACCCGGGCGACCCGGCCAGTCCGGCGACCGGTGCCATACGCGGCATGGTCAACATGATGCAAAAGCTGCGCAAGGACGTGCGCGCTGACTTCGCTGCCTGCGTGTTCGATGCCAAAGGGCCGACATTTCGCGACGCGCTGTACCCTGAATACAAGGCCCAGCGCTCACCCATGCCCGACGACCTGCGTAGCCAGGTCGAACCCATCCACGAAGTAGTGCGCCTGCTGGGCTGGAAAGTGCTGGACGTCCCCGGCGTGGAGGCCGACGACGTGATCGGAACGCTCGCCTGCATGGCTTCAACTCAGGGGATCGAAGTCATCATCTCCAGCGGCGACAAGGACTTGAGCCAGCTGGTCGACGAAAACATCACCGTCATCGACACCATGAACGACCGCCGGCGCGACCTGGCCGGGGTGGAGGCTGAATTCGGCGTACCGCCGCGGCTCATGGTCGATTACCAGGCACTGGTCGGCGACGCGGTCGACAACGTGCCCGGCGTGCCCAAGGTCGGCCCCAAGACGGCCGTGAAGTGGCTTCTCGAATACGGCTCGCTCGATGCGCTGGTGGCACGCGCCGGCGAGATCAAGGGCGTGGTGGGTGAGAACCTGCGCCAGTCACTCGATTGGCTGCCCAAAGGCCGTGAGCTGCTGACCATCAAGAAGGACTGCGAACTGGACGGCTACATCCCCGGCCTGCCCGCCCTGGATGCCATCACCATCGGCGGCCAGCAGACGGAACCCCTGAAAGCCTTTTATGAAAAGTACGGCTTCAAAGGCCTGGTCAAGCAGATCGAAATCGAAAGCACACCGCCGGAATTGATTGGCGGACCTGAAGGCAGGCACAAGCCCGCACCCGCCGGCGGTCCAGGCGGCCGTTCGGATTCGCCGGGCCTGTTTGACGAAGCGCCCCTGACCGATACGCCACCGGCTGAACGTGCCAGCAACCTGAACTACGACACGGTGCTGACCTGGGAAGCGTTTGACCGCTGGCTGGCAAAGATCGAAGCGGCCGAATTGGTAGCGCTGGACACCGAAACCACCTCGCTCGACGAAATGCTGGCGGAAATCGTCGGCCTGAGTTTCAGCGTCACGCCCGGCGAGGCAGCCTACATTCCGCTCACACACGATTACCCTGATGCACCCGCCCAGCTGCCGCGCGACGATGTGCTGGCGCGCCTGAAACCCTGGCTGGAAAACCCGAGCAAAGCCAAGCTGGGCCAGCACGTCAAATATGACCGCCATGTGTTTGCCAACCACGGTGTGGAAGTGCAGGGCTATGCGCACGACACCATGCTGCAAAGCTATGTGCTGGAAGTGACCAAGCCGCACGGCCTGGCCAGCCTGGCCGAGCGGCATGTGGGCCGCAGCGGTATCAACTATGAAGACCTTTGCGGCAAGGGCGCGCACCAGATCAAGTTCAACCAGGTCGACATCGCCAAGGCCGCCGAATACTCCTGTGAAGACTCCGACCAGACGCTGGACGTGCACCGTGTGCTGTGGCCGCGGCTGGAGGCCAACGAGAAACTGCGCTTTATCTATGAGCTGGAGATGCAGAGCAGCGAAACGCTGTACCGCATTGAGCGCAACGGCGTGATGATCGATGCGCCCACGCTGGCCGCGCAGAGCCACGAGCTGGGCCAGCGCATCATTCAGCTGGAAGCCGAGGCCTATGAGATCGCCGGTCAGCCCTTCAACCTGGGCAGTCCCAAGCAGCTCGGCGAGATTTTTTTCGACAAGCTCGGCATGCCGGTCATCAAGAAAACCCCCAGTGGCGCACGCAGCACCGACGAGGAGGTGCTGGAAAAGCTGGCCGAAGACTACCCGCTACCTGCCAAGCTGCTGGAGCACCGCTCGCTGAGCAAACTCAAGGGTACCTACACCGACAAGCTCGCGCAGCTGGCGTTGCCCCGTACCGGCCGCGTGCACACGCATTACGCGCAGGCCGTCGCGGTCACGGGGCGGCTTTCCAGCAACGACCCCAACCTGCAGAACATTCCCATTCGCACGGCAGAAGGCCGGCGCGTACGTGAGGCCTTTATCGCGCCTGCAGGCAGCGTGATCGCCAGCGCTGACTATTCGCAGATCGAGCTGCGCATCATGGCGCATCTGAGCGGCGATGAAGCGCTGCTGCGCGCCTTCACCGACGGCCTGGACGTGCACCGTGCCACGGCCGCCGAGGTGTTCGGGGTGGCGGTCGACCAGGTCAGCAGCGAGCAGCGCCGCTACGCCAAGGTCATTAACTTCGGCCTGATTTACGGCATGAGCAGTTTCGGGCTGGCGCGCAACCTCGGCATCGAAACCAAGGCCGCGGCGGCCTACATCGACAAGTATTTCCAGCGCTATCCCGGCGTCAAGAACTACATGGACCAGACCGTGGCGTTTGCCCGGGAACACCACTACGTCGAAACCGTATTTGGCCGGCAGCTGTACCTGGCGGAAATCACCGGCGGCAACGGGCCACGCAAGAAGGCCGCGGAAAGGCAGGCCATCAACGCGCCCATGCAGGGCACGGCGGCCGACCTGATCAAGCTCAGCATGAACAAGGTGCAGCAGGTGCTTGACGAAGAAAAGCGCGCCACCAAAATGATCATGCAGGTGCACGACGAACTGGTGTTTGAAGTGCCGGAGGCAGAGGTCGAGTGGCTGCGTACCGAGATCCCGCGCCTGATGGCCAGCGTCGCTGAGCTGAAAGTGCCGTTGCTGGCGGAGATTGGCGTTGGGCTCAACTGGGACAAGGCACATTAAGCCGGCTCCATTTTCCCTGCGATGGGGCTGTGTGTGAGGCGGGGCTGGAAAATCCTCGTCGCTGGTGTCGTCCTGCCCTTGCTGATGGCTGGCGCCGCGGCAGGCTATGCCTGGTACCGGTTGACCCAGCCGTTTGTGCCGGCTGGCGAGACGCCAGCGCCTGCTTCGCAAACGGCATCCGCCGCGAGACTGAAGCAACTGGTCTACAAACTCTCCACCGATTTTCCGAACCGCACGTTCGATAACGGAACCCGGCTTGAAGGTGCTGCCGTTTATCTGGAGTCACAGCTTTCCGGATTGGGCCTTCAGGTGGAGAGCCAGCGCTTCAGGGCCAGAGGCAGGTCCTACCGCAACCTGGTTGTGAAGCTGGGTCCTGATACACCTGAGGTGATGGTGGTGGGCGCGCACTATGACGTGGCTGGTGAGCAGCCCGGCGCGGACGACAATGCCAGCGGCGTGGCGGGCCTCGTTGAGCTGGTGCGCTTGCTCAAGGGGCAAACTTTCCGCCAGCGGGTGGAACTGGTGATCTACACGAATGAAGAGCCTCCTTTTTTCCGCACACCTTACATGGGCAGCGCCATTCACGCCCGGTCTCTCGCAGAGTCCGGCAAGCGCGCATCCCTCATGTTGTCGCTCGAGTGCATCGGCTACTTCAGTGATGAGCCGGGAAGCCAGGACCATCCTGTGCGGCTTCTCAATGCGATCTACCCCACTACCGGAAATTTCATTTCACTGGTGGGTTTCTACCAGGACGGCGACATCGCGCGCCAGGTCAAGGCGGCGATGAAGTCGGCCTCCGACCTGCCGGTGTATTCCATCAACGCGCCGGGTTTCGTGGTGGGGGTCGATTTTTCAGACCATCTCAATTACTGGAACGAAGGCTATGTGGGAATGATGGTCACCGATACGGCTTTCTACCGGAACAAGGCCTATCACACGCCGCAGGACACCGCAGACAGGCTGGACTACCGCCGCATGGCAAAGGTCGTCGATGGTGTGCGTGCGGTGGTCATGCAGCACGCCGTAGTGGCCGGGCCGGTACGGTAGCAGTCAAGACAGCGCTGCGTTCCCGGCATGTTCACTGCGTGCCTTGTACATGTCCAGGATCACTTCTGAAAAATTGCCAAGCAGGCGTTGGGCCACCCAGTTCGCATACGCGTCGAAATCCGTGCTGATGCGATAGCTCACGCGAATGTGCAGGCGTGTACCGCCTTCTTCGGGCGTCAATGTGTAGGAGGTGTCGCGCAGATCAAAATAAGCGCCGCCCACTTTCACGTGGTCGTCCAGCGCGCCTGCGGGAAATGAATCTTCTGCGAAACGGTAGGTCCAGCGCACATGCCGCTGCGGCTCCCACTGTCGTATCACCTCGTCAAAATGAACGCCTTTGCCCCAGGTGCTTTTTCGTATGGGGCCTTCAGCCGTGTCGGTCGTGATGCCGCTAACCGGAAGCGGAACGCCTATGCGATAGGCCCAGGCATGCTGAACCTCTGCAGGCGCGATATCGCGTGCGTTGTTGATCTGCTGCCAAACTTCAGCAGAAGTTGCCTGTATGAGCACACTGCGCTCCACGCTGCCGATGCGCTCTACCTGGTTTTGTGGAAATGCCATCGCCACCAGCAGTGGCAACGCGGCGATGCTATAGACCGCTTGCCTGGGCCAATTGGTCATGCGGCAAACCAGGCCCATGACCACACCGCCGAGCATGCCGACGGCGGTGAAGAGCGGAAGGATGACGATGGCGCAAATCACCCCCTCTATCAGGATGGCCAGGCTGCCGAGCACAAACACGAAGGTTGCCAGCGCCGGTGCAAAAAGGTAATAGGAAAAGCCCCTGCGCTTGTGCCGCTCGGCCACGTACACCGTGATGGCTCCTACGGCAAATGGTGCAAACCAGACAAAACCGGCCGCCATGGCCGACAGTGCACTCCCCGGTTTTCCGGAAAACGCCAGGCGCAGTACCAGCCCGCTCAGCGCTCCGGCAAGAAAAGGCGTCCAGCCTGAAAACGGCAAGCCGTCCGAAGACGCAAATCCCTCTTTCGGCGCGGGTATGCGATCGTGCGGAGCGAGATCAGCTGTCGGCTTGTTTTGTTCTGCGGTCATGGGTGTATTGACAGGTTTAGTTCGATGCCTGCCTATCTGCTGGTTTGCGCGCGGTGACCATGAAGTAGCCAAAACCCGGCAGCCACATGCCCAGCAGGAAGGCTGCGTAGGAAGCCACTATATGGCCGCGGCGCAGCGGCGACAGGCGAAAGCGGGCCCGCCAGAGTTCACGCAAGGCAAAGCGGGTGGCAAACAGAGGTATCTGCAATGCGCTGGGCGCCAGACGCAGGCTGATGTCCTGAAACCGGATGTCCGTAAACCCCTGGCTCGCGAGTGCGGCGTGCAGCGCCTGTTTTTCGGCCAGCTCATTGACCGCCCAGTGATGGCACCACAGGCGATAGATGCGCTCCATGAACCCCGGCAAGGGCTTGTTGTTGCGCCGCAAGGCATCGGCGATCACCAGCGTGCCGCCAGGCCGCAGCAGGCGTGCAGCTTCCCGTACCAGTGCCCGTTTGTCGGCTCCCGGCGCGTGGCAAGCGCTTTCCAGGGCGTAAACGCCGTCGTACGCGCCTGAACGCAAGCTTGTGTCCACATAATCGGCCAGATGAAAACGAACCTGATTGAATAAGGCGGCGGCCTGGTTGAGCCCGGCACCCTGGATGATTTGCCGCGCCACCAGTGTGACGGCGTCCACGGTGCTGTGCTTGCGGTTTTTCACGATCGATCTGGCCGTGGCACCGGCACCGCAGCCGAGGTCGGCAAGCCGGACGGCGCCAGTGCCCGGCAGGGCCAGCCGGTGTAGCACTTCCCGGTTCATGCGTTCCAGCATCGCTTCGCGGGCCAAGGGGTTGACCTGCCAGGACCAGTAGCCGAAGTGCATGTTCATGCCGGGGCTCCAGGCACGGTAATCATCGGCCACGGCGTTGTAATAAGACCGGATGTCCGCCAGCCGWGCTTCCCGGCCCTTGTCCGTTGGCATATCGGCGCGGCGCGCAACAGGTGTTGTGGTGAGCATTTTCTTCTCCTTCAGTGCTGCTTCGACCCGTCAATACTTTCGGCGATCTTTAGCGAGCATCAATAGCCGCAGGTACGGCCGGYGCGGCGCTGCCGGCAGCCGACACATGGGCGGCCAGCTCCTGCGCGGCTATCCACTGCCGTACCTGCGTCCAGACATTGCGCGCGATGATGGCGACGGTGACAAACACCCCGGCCATTACCAGCCAGAGCGATCGCCGCACCGCGTCAATGACGTCGTTCCTGCCATTGAATTCACCAAAGGTCAGCATCAGCAACAGCGTGCCGGACACCGCCAGCAGGTAGGCGCAGCGTATCCAGAACTCCGCGCCGCCCTCGGCGTCGCACAACATGCGAAGCACCTTGTAGAGAATGGGCTTGAGATAACCAATGGCAATCACGGGGCCGACCAGTGCAATCAGCAGCGAGATGAAAAACAGGTTGGGGCTCATGAGGTTTCCTTTCGTTTCTATCGGTGGGGGATGGTTAACGTGCGCAGGTACCGGAATCGCAACGGGCACTGGCGGACCGTTCAGCGGCGCGGCGTACCGCACCTTCAAACAGCAGGCCCACCAGCCGGCGCGGAATGCGGTGGCGGTTGCGTGCCAGCATCGGGTAGGCCCAGTCGGCCAGTGGGGCCAGCACCGGCAGGCGCATGGCCGTACTGGCCCAGCCCAGGCCTACCGCCTCATAAGCCAGCCGGAATACATCAACACCCTTGAGAACGCGGCCGTCTGCCGTGCGGGCATGAATCAGGTCCAGCAGGTCCTGCATGGTGGTGCCAGCTGGAATGTCGGCAAAATCCGGCGCCGACACATCGCTAAAGCGCAGGTGGCCTGCGGTATTGCGCAGCATCAGATTGGTCATTTCTGCGTTGCAGAGCGGGCAGGCCGACTCGTAGAAGAGGGTCAGTGGAAAGGTCAGCGGGTCAGGATTGCCGGCCTTGAAGTCGTCGTAACGCGTGTTGCCTGCGTTGGTAAAGCCTTTAATGACAGTCATTTTCTCTCCTTTATAAATTTCAGTACAAACAGAAATCACTAGTCAAAAAAAAACCAACCCCGCCTTTCAGAAGGTGGGCGGCAACAACTCCGAAGGATCCATGAGTTTCGCGTCGCTGTCGCCCCGCACGAATTTCTGCACGCTGGCGCCCATGCGCAGCACTTTCTCCAGCGTGGTGGGCGACAGACGCAGCATCTCGTCGGCCCACGAGCCCAGGGATTCCATCAGGCGCAGCGTTTCCCGTACCCGGTCCTGGGCATCGGAGGACTCGGCCTCAAAGCCGTCTTCCTTGACAAGCTCGCGCAACATGCGCACGGTCGGGTCAAACTCGCGCTCCTTGCGTTCGCGCACCACGGTGCGAAAGAGTTCCCAGACGTCGAGCGAGGTTTCGTAATAGTCGCGCCTGTCGCCCAGTAAATGGGTGGCACGGATCAGGTTCCAGTTCAGCAGCTCCTTGAGGCTGGTGCTGACGTTGGAGCGCGCTACTTCCAGCGTATCGGCGATGTCTTCGGCATGCAGGGGGCGGCCGTGGAAGAAAAGCAGGGCGTGGATTTGTGAAACGGTGCGGTTCACGCCCCAGGCGGTGCCCATTTCTCCCCAGTGGACGACAAATTTGCGGGCGACGGGGCTGAGTTCCATGGTTCTGAATATACGCCGTCTGAAATTTCTGTCAATACAGAAATAAAGGATTCTGAAAAGAAACAACAGCAAAGGCCCAAGCCCGAGAATACGGCGCATGACAGACATCAAGACCTACGGCATGTCAGAGCGGGCCGACCACCTCGACTTCGACATCCGGTCCCAGCTGGTGCGGCCGCCGTTGGTGCGCCCGCACCGGCACGAGTATTTCCAGGTCCAGATCAGCCTGCAGGGCGACACCGAACAGAACGTGGCCGGCACGGTGCGGCCTTTCCGGCGTGGCTATTTGAGTTTTATCCTGCCTTACCGTGTGCATGTGATCCCGCATCCCGAGGGCTCGCGCTACGTCATCATCAACATGTCGCAGCAGTTCCTGCGCCCCGGCCTCGATGTGGATCCGCTGGACCTGGAAGACGTGCCCTTGAGCCGCGCGCCTGAACTCGCGCCCTTCCTGTTCCAGGAATACGCTGACTTCTATTTTTCCGAAGATGAGTTTCCGGAGATCGAAG
This sequence comes from Polaromonas sp. P1_E1_2, assembly GCF_056406035.1. Classification (NCBI taxonomy): domain Bacteria; kingdom Pseudomonadati; phylum Pseudomonadota; class Betaproteobacteria; order Burkholderiales; family Comamonadaceae; genus Polaromonas; species Polaromonas sp. P1_E1_2. The sequence continues at coordinate 11,146 of NZ_JBFUAZ010000043.1, forward strand.
TACTGCTGGAAAAACTCGCGTTGGAAAACGCGCATCGCCGTTTCGGCTCCATCGAGATGATCCGCGGCCTGATGCTGCAGCTGATAGGTTTGGTCTGCCGCAAGTACGAAGCTGACCTGCTGCGTTTTTCGGCCAGCCAGGCGCAGCAGGGCAGCCGGCGTGCCAGCCTGCAGCGCGCGGTGCGCTACATCCGCGAGCACCTGGCTGGCGAGGTCACGCTGGCCGACGCGGCAGCGGCCGCTTTCCTCTCGCCCAACTACCTTGCGCATCTGCTGAAGAAAGAAACCGGCAAGACTTTCACCGACCTGGTGACCGAACGGCGCCTGGAGTTTGCGCAGGAACAACTGGCGCACAGCAGCCAGCGCATCGCCAGCATCGCCCATGCCTCGGGCTTTGCCGATGAGGCCTACTTCGCGCGGCGCTTCAGGCAGCGTTTTGGCCAGACGCCCAAGGCTTTTCGCGACTCTGTACGCGCCAAAATTTCCGGTTCAACCTGAAGCCGTTGCTGCTGCAGCGCAGCAGCGTTGCATTGAATCGTCCGGTTAATGCGTAATTGCGTCTGCCTGCGCCGGGCGTGTTCGCCATAAGCTCGACAGTTGGAGAAAAACACGGACAACAAGCTCCAGCTTCACCCGGCTTTTTATCAATCCCAGGAGACACACATGACAACACCAGACATGAGCAAACGCGGAATTCTGCAAACAGGCGCCCTGATGGCGACAGGCGCCGTCGTCGGCTGCGCCACGCCGGGCACGGCGGCAAATGCGCCGGCCACGCCTTTCACGGTGGCTGAGACCTACATCCCCATCGCGGGCAGCGCCGAAATGTTTCCGGTGCGCCGCATTTACTGCATAGGTCGCAACTACGCAGCACATGCAATCGAGATGGGTTCGGATCCGAGCCGTGAACCGCCGTTCTTCTTCCAGAAGCCGACGGACGCCATTCAGGTGGTGCCGCCCGGCAAGGTTGCAGACCACCCGTACCCCACACTGACCAAAAACTACCACTACGAAGTCGAACTCGTGGCGGCGCTGGCCAAAGGTGGGCGCAACATCCCGATGAGCGAGGCGCTGGATCGTGTTTACGGTTACGCGCTGGGCCTGGACATGACGCGCCGCGACCTGCAGCGCGGCATGGGCGACCAGAAAAAGCCCTGGGAAATCGGCAAGAGCTTTGACATGTCGGCTCCCATCGGTCCCATCCACAAGGTTGCGCAGACCGGCCACTACACCAAGGGCGCAATCTGGCTCAAGGTCAATGGCCAGGTCAAGCAGAACGCCACGCTTAACCACATGATCTGGTCGGTGGCCGAGCAGATCTCCAAACTGTCCGAAGCGTTTGAGCTCTTTCCCGGCGACATCATTTACTCGGGCACGCCTGAAAACGTCGGCCCGGTGGTCAAGGGCGACGTCATCGAATGCCATATTGACGGTTTGCCAGAGTTGAGCGTCAAGATCGTTTGAGTTTGGGTGCGGGGCGGGGCGGGGCGGGGCGGTGGGCAAGGGAAAACACCAGCGTCATTGCCTTGCGGTGGCAAGAACTTCCGGGGCCGCATAGACTCCGACTGTTTGCCTTTTGAGAACCTCCCACAATCTACTGAGGAACCGCCATGCTTGAACACGACCAGAAGAAAGACTTCGACGCCCTGCTGCCCGGGCGGTCCACCGAAGCCGGCGCCAGTCGCCGCACCGCGCTCAAAACGGCCCTGGGGGTCGGGTACGCGGCCACCGCCATGCCCATCATGGCGCAGACAGCCATCAAAACTTCTTCAGAAGGCCTGAAGACCGGCGAAACCACCTATGAAGTCAATGGCTTCAAGGTGCCCGCTTTCTTTGCGGCGCCCGCCGGCAAGACCAACCTGCCGGTGGTGCTGGTGATCCAGGAAATTTTTGGCGTGCACGAATACATCGCCGACACGGCCCGGCGCTTTGCCAAAGCCGGCTATCTGGCGATTGCCCCAGAGCYCTATGCGCGCCAGGGTGACCCGAGCAAATACAACGAAATGGCCAAGCTCATGGCCGAAGTGGTGTCCAAGGTGCCTGACGAACAGGTCATGGCCGACCTGGACGGCGCCGTGAAGTGGGCAGCCGCTAACGGTGGCAATGCGAAAAAGGTGGGCATCACCGGTTTTTGCTGGGGCGGCCGCATCACCTGGCTGTATGCCGAGCAAAGCAAGAACGTGAAGGCCGGTGTGGCCTGGTATGGCCGCCTGGTCGGCCAGCCATCAGCGCTGACGCCCAAGCACCCGCTGGACCTGGCCGCCAACCTCAAGGCGCCGGTGCTGGGCCTGTACGGCGGGCAAGACGGCGGCATCCCGCTGACCACCGTCAACCAGATGAAAGACGCACTGACTGAAGCCGGCGCCAAGGGCAACAAGGCGGCAGCCGCCTCTGAGTTTGTGGTCTACCCGCAAGCGCCCCACGCCTTCCATGCCGACTATCGCCCGAGCTACCGCAAGGATGCGGCAGATGACGGATTCAAGCGTGCCCTGGAATGGTTTAAATCCCACGGCGTGGGTTAAAGCACCCCCGTCCAGGCTCACTGCGTGTAGCCTGTTCCCCCAAAAGTGATGCACCCCTGTCCAAGCTCACTACATGTAGCTTGTTCCCCCCTCGAGGGGGCGGCGCCAGCGGCCCGGCAAAGCCGGTTCCGCGGCCCCTGCTGGTGAAATACCCCACACTGATTGCGCCCTGAACTCTTCAAGCCAGCATGAGGCGCGGGACTGGCTTTGCCAGACCGCAGGCGGGCGGCCCCCGAGGGGCTGGAGCCCGCGGCTCCAAGCCTGCCTGCGCAGGCTTGGACGGGCGACAGAGGCGAAGCGTCTCGCGAGCCGCGGCCTGCAAGGCCTCGGGAGCTACACGCAGTGAGCG
>NZ_JBFUAZ010000044.1:0-13980 GCF_056406035.1 Polaromonas sp. P1_E1_2
GTTTGTGTTGACGTATGTCGGTTTTTATATCGCGATCATCCGTTTCAAGGTTCCGCGCTGGCTGCGTCGCTGAGGCCGGCACGCTGGCCGCAGCGATGCGGCACAATTCGGGCAATATTTCCCGGCAATACCTGCTCCCTGTGTTCCTGTTCCCTGTTTCACCCTGACAAGGCCCCGCGAATGACCACCCATACCGCCAACGACCCAGACCTCTCCCATGTAGGCCCACGCGACAAGGCCGAGATCCTGGCCCAGGCGCTGCCCTACATCCGCAAGTTTCACGGCAAGACCATGGTCATCAAATATGGCGGCAACGCCATGACGGACCCGGCCCTGCAGGCTGATTTTGCGGAGGACGTGGTGCTGCTCAAGCTGGTGGGCATGAATCCGGTGGTGGTGCACGGCGGCGGCCCGCAAATTGAGGCGGCGCTGAACCGCCTGGGCAAAAAGGGGCATTTCATCCAGGGCATGCGCGTCACTGATGAAGAGACCATGGAAGTCGTGGAATGGGTGCTGGCCGGCCAGGTGCAGCAGGACATCGTCGGGCTGATCAACCAGGCCGGTGGCAAGGCCGTGGGCCTGACGGGCCGCGATGGCGGCCTGATCCGTGCGCAAAAGCTCAAGATGGTCGACAAGGATGACCCGACGAAGGAGCACGACATCGGCTTTGTGGGTGACATCGTCAGTATTGACCCGAGCGTGGTCAAGGCGCTGCAGGACGACGCTTTCATTCCGGTGATCAGCCCGATCGGGTTTGGCGAGGAAAACGAGAGCTACAACATCAATGCAGACGTGGTGGCGGGCAAGCTGGCCACCGTGCTGAAGGCCGAGAAACTGGTGCTGCTCACCAATACCCCCGGCGTACTGAACAAGGCCGGGGAGCTGCTGACTGACCTGAGCGCCCGCGAAATCGACGAGCTGTTTGCCGACGGAACGATTTCCGGCGGCATGCTGCCCAAAATCGAAGGCGCGCTGGACGCGGCCAAAAGCGGCGTGAATTCCGTCCACATCATCGATGGGCGGGTGCCGCATGCCATGCTGCTGGAAATCCTGACCGATCAGGCCTACGGGACCATGATCCGCTCGCACTGATCCAGGCGTTCCTGGCTGCCCAAGGCTGTCCGGATGGGCGGCGCCCTGATTTTGATGAAATTGGTCGCCAGGGCATATGGGGTGTGCGTAAGCAGCTATAAAAAATATAGCAAATATGGGTATTTCCTTTGCCGTCAGGGTGGCGACAGTGCCGGTCTGGCAGACTGGCAGCCGATACCGGGCCAAAACAAGACCAAAAACCAAATCAGGCAGCGGCACCGGCTTTTTCCTGAATTGACGCTCCTCAGGCGGGGTCAATTGGCATTGATGACGAAACGGACAATTCGTTATGCGACTCCTGTTGGTTGAAGACGACGTGATGGTGGCCAGCGGCATCAAGCTGGGGCTCAGTGACGCCGGCTACGCCGTTGACTGGGTCGGCAGTGCCGAGCGCGCGGAGGAAGTACTGCAGGGCGAGACCTTTGATGCGGCGATCATCGACATCGGGCTGCCGCGCATTGACGGGCTGGAACTGACGCGCCGCCTGCGCCGCGGCGGAATGGCCATGCCGGTGCTCATCCTGACGGCCCGCGACGCGCTGCAGGACCGTGTCCAGGGGCTGGACCTGGGAGCAGATGACTACATGGTCAAGCCGTTTGAGCTGCCCGAGTTGCTGGCGCGCCTGCGCGCGCTGCTGCGCCGCTCCCAGGCCGCCACCAGCGCCACACTGAGTTTTGGGGCGCTGGAGCTGGACACAGCCAACCGCGAGGCCCGCGCCAACGGCCAGCTGATTGAGCTCGGACCGCGCGAATGGACGGTGATGGAGTATTTGCTGATCCACGCGCCCAAGCCGGCCAGCAAAGACAAGCTGCTGCAGGCCATGACCGGTTGGGACAAGGAGATCACGCCCAATGCCATTGAGGTGTATATCTCGCGTTTGCGCGGCAAGCTGGAGCCGCACGGCATAGCCGTACGTTCCATTCGCGGCTTTGGCTATCGGCTGGAGCTGGTGGAAGTTTCCCCGGGGATGCCGCCCAGCGCTGGCGCTGAATAGGCAGCGCAGGCATGAACCCTTTCGGCCAGTCCTGGGCCGTTCGCCTGAAAAACCGCCTGCGTACGTTGGCTGCGCGCACGGGCGGCAACGCGTTCGTGCCTGCCGCCATGAAGTCCGGCCTGCAGCGCCGGCTTCTCCTGCTGCTGCTTTTCCCGCTGGGGACTTTTGCGCTGGTGAGCATTTATTTTGACTACCAGACGGCCGGCGATGTCGCCCTGCAAAAAGATCAGCAGTTGCTCCGGCTGATTCCCCTGCTGGCCGATTCGGTTGTGGCGCCGGGCGCCACCCCGGAAAGTGCGCCGGTGCTGCTGATGGCTCCCGCCGTGGATGATTTCCTCAAGGGCCGGCCTGGCTTCGCCGGATTTCGCCTTGCTGATGCGGAAGGGGACTTTCTGGCTGGTGAGCCCTGGATTCCCGAACTGTTGCCGGCCACGCACGAGCCGGAATTCCACAGCATCGAATACAACGGCGTGACCTACCGGATTGCCGCCCAGCGCATGAAGACTGCAGTGGGTGAGCTGATCGTCCAGCTGGCGGATGGATCCGACCCGCGCCAGCAATGGGTGCGCTCCGTGCTGTTCAAGGTGCTGCTGCCGAACCTGATCCTGGTCGTGGCGGCAGGTTTTGCCGTCAACTGGGCCGTCACGCGGGCACTCAAGCCATTGATTGAGCTCAAGGACGCGGTGGAGCGCCGCAACCCGCGCGACTTGAGCGCCATCGACCCGCTGGCTACGCCAGCCGAGGTCCAGCCGCTGGTGAGTGCCTTGAACCGCCTTTTTGGCCTGGTGAACGACCAGGCGGAGGGGCAGCGGCGGTTTGTGGCTGATGCCGCGCACCAGCTGCGCACGCCTCTGGCCGGGCTGCAGGCCCAGGTCGAGGCCTGGGCGCAAGCGGCCAAAGTGGCTGAGGCCGCGGGCTCGGACGGGGCGGTGACCTTGCCGGCCGAAAAAATCATCAAGCTGCGCAATGCCACACGCCGGACGTCGCAGCTGGCCAACCAGCTGCTGGCGCTGTCGCGTGCCGATGCGTCGGCCGCCGGCGCCCAGCCGATGCAGCGGGTAGACCTGAAAGACCTCTGCGAATCCATTCTGCCGCTGCATCTGGATGCCGCCATGCGCAAGGGCATTGACCTGGGGCTGGAAACCCAGCCTGCACAGGTCAGTGGTTACGAGTGGCTGCTGCGCGAGCTGCTGGGTAATCTGGTGGACAACGCCGTCAAATACACGCCGCCCGGCGGCACGGTCACGATCCGCTGTGGCCCGACGGCCGGCTTCGCTGCGCCAGATACGCCAAAACAGCCGGGTCCTGGTGGCGCCGCCGCCGAGCACCGGGGATGGGGCGTCTTCCTGGAAGTGGAAGACGACGGCCCTGGCATAGCCCCGGACGAGCGCAGCATGGCGCTGCAGCGCTTTTACCGGGTGCAGGGGACGGCGGGCGAGGGCAATGGCCTGGGTCTGGCCATTGCCAGCGAAATCGCGCGGGTTCACCATTCGCAGCTGGAGCTGGACCACACCGGGACTGGCCCCGCCGGACCGTACGGATTACGGGTTCGGTTGAGTTTGTAGCTCGCCCACCACAGTAAGCGCTTGCTGTTACGGAACAGAACGTTGCGCCTTCGCCTCATGGGCGAAAACCCGGGCCTGGTGAGAGACGAACTGTCACCTGGCTGTGCGAGAATCAATTGCAACGATTCCCGGTTTTTTGAAACATTTCCTACTTCATCGCCTATGTCCGACTTAGCGTCTGAATCCGAATTGAGCCCGCACGTCACGCCAGCCGAGCCTGCGGTGCGCAAGCGCCCCAAACCGGGTGAGCGCCGGGTCCAGATCCTTCAGGCGCTGGCCACCATGCTGGAGCAGCCGGGCGCTGAGCGCATCACGACGTCCGCCCTGGCAGCCAAGCTGGATGTGAGCGAAGCCGCCCTTTACCGCCATTTCGCCAGCAAGGCGCAGATGTTCGAAGGCCTGATCGAATTCATCGAGCAAAGCGTCTTCACACTGATCAACCAGATTGGGGAACGTGAGCCCGACCATTCAGCCCGCACCCGCAAGCTGGTGGTCATGATTCTGCAGTTTGCCGAAAAGAACCCCGGCATGACGCGCGTGATGGTGGGCGATGCGCTGGTGTTTGAAAACGACCGCCTGCAAGAGCGCATGAACCAGTTCTTCGACAAGCTCGAGTCCAGCCTCAAGCAAAGCCTGCGCGACGCAGCGGCCGCCAGCGGCGCGGCGACCCCCACGGTCGACGCCCAGGTGCGCGCCTCCGTCATCGTCGCCTTCATGGTCGGCCGCCTGCAGCGCTTTGCCCGCTCCGGCTTCAAGCGCCTACCCTCGGAACACCTCGAAGCCAGCCTCGCGACGATCCTGGCCTAACGCCGCCTCAAGAGAGGGGCCTAATTCTTCTTCAAGCGGGGGCCGCGGAACGGGCTTTGCCCGGCCGCAGGTGCCCGTCCCCTGGAAGGGGAAAAGGCGCGACACGAAGTGCGCGTCCGATAGGGGTAAGTCAGTCCCTACCAATTCCAGAGGGTCCCGTCGTGCTGCAGGCGGTTCACCGGCAGGTAGGCGCGCTGGTACGGGTATTTCGCGGCGAGCTTCTCGTCGATCTCCACGCCATGCCCCGGCGTTTCACCGCAATGCATAAAGCCCTTGTCAAAACGATAGCTGTGCGGAAACACCTCATCGGTCTGCTCGGTGTGGCGCATGTATTCCTGCACGCCGAAATTGGGCACCCAGGTGTCGAAGTGCAGCGCTGCGCCCATGCAGACCGGTGACAAATCGGTCGCGCCGTGGCAGCCCGTGCGTACCTGGTACATCGCCGCAAAGTCGGCAATGCGCCGCAGGTGGGTGATGCCGCCGGCATGCACCACCGTCGCGCGGATGTAGTCGATCAGCTGGTTCTGGATCAAGTCCTTGCAGTCCCAGATGGTGTTGAAAATCTCGCCTACGGCCAGCGGTGTAGTCGTGTGCTGGCGGATCAGGCGAAAAGCCTCCTGGTTTTCGGCCGGCGTCGCGTCCTCGATCCAGAACAGGTGATAGGGCTCCAGTGATTTGCCCAGTCGGCCCGCCTCGATCGGTGTCAGGCGGTGATGCACATCGTGCAGCAAATGAATGTCCGGCCCGGCGGCGGTACGCACGGCGTCGAACAGCTTGGGGGTGTGCAGCAGGTATTTTTCGCTGCTCCAGTCGTGTTCGCTGGGCAGGTCAGCATCAGCCGGTTCGTAAAACAGCGTGCCCTTGCCGACGCCATACACCTTGTCCAGGCCCGGCACACCGCTCTGCGCGCGTATGGCCTGGTAGCCCATCTCCTTGTAGCGCAACACCTCTTCCACGGTCTGCGCAATGTCTTTCCCATTGGCATGCCCATAGACCATCACGCCGGTGCGGCTCTTTCCGCCCAGCAGCTGGTACAGCGGCATGTTGGCGGCCTTGGCCTTGATGTCCCAGAGGGCGGTGTCGACAGCGGCGATCGCGCTCATGGTGACCGGGCCGCGCCGCCAGTAAGCGCCCTTGTACAGGTACTGCCAGATGTCCTCGATCTGGTGCGCATCGCGCCCGATCAGGCAGGGGATGACATGCTCGGTCAGGTAGCTCACGACAGACAGCTCGCGCCCGTTGAGCGTGGCGTCGCCGATGCCGGTCAGGCCTTCGTCGGTTTCTATTTTCAGGGTAACGAAATTGCGGCCGGGGCTGCAGACGATGACGCGGGCGTTGGTGATTTTCATGGTGTTCAGATGGGGTGGGAGTGAAGTTGGTCCAGGGCGGCCAGCATGCCGCGCTGGTTGATCTGGATCAGCCAGTGGGTCATGCGGGCCAACCAGTGCACTTGCTGCGGCAGGGCCTCGCCCCAGATGGCCGGCAGCGTACCCAGGACTTGCACTGTCGCTGCTGCGTCACCGGAATGGGCAAGCGCGAGAGCTTTCAGCGTTTCGGCCATCGGGTCGCTCATGGCGTAGGGCTGCCCCTGCTCGTCGCTGCCGCGCAGATAACGCATCCAGGCCGCTGCCGCAAAGGCCAGCCGTTCCACGGGCTGGTTCGCGGCCAGGGCATCAATCACCGAAGGTACCCAGCGATATGGAATCTTCTGTGAGCTGTCGGTGGCGATCTGGTGCACCTTGTGCTGCAACTCGGGGTTGGCAAAACGTGCCAGCAGTGCGTCGCGGTAGGCGGGCCAGTCCGGGCGGCTGAGCTGGGGGCCGATTTCCTGCGTCATCAGGCCGTGGATGAAGCGATGCACTGCAGGCTGCGCGATGCAGTCGCTGACGACAGGCCAGCCCGCTACCGCGCCCATGCAGGCCATGGCCGTGTGGCTGCCGTTGAGCATGCGCAATTTGGCTTCTTCAAACGGCGCCACGTCGTCCACCACCGTGACGCCCGCAGCGGCCAGCACTTCGCCGTCCGCAGGATCGGCAAAGCGGCGTTCAATCACCCATTCCCAGAAGGCTTCGGTGCCCAATGCGGCCTGGTCAGCCACGCCGAGCGCCTGCCCGGCAGCGGCCAGGCGCTGGCCGGTTGCGGCCGGCACGATGCGGTCCACCATGCTGTTCGGGAAGGCGCAGGCGGTGCTGATCCATTGCGCCAGTGCCGGGCTTTCTTTTTGCGCGGCATCGATGCACAAAGCCTGCAACTTGCGGCCGTTGTGCGCCAGGTTGTCGCAGGAAGCGAGTGTCAACCCCGGCAGCCCCGCCGCATGGCGCGCCGCCAGGCCCTGCACCAGCAGTTGGGCGAGTTCCGGGGCGTAGCCCTTTTCAGTGACCGTCAGCGTGACCCAGCGCGTGGATGGCGCGGCCAGTGTCTGCACCACCCGCGCAGGCTCGCGGGCAGCCACGCAGGTTTGCCAGATGGCGCCGCCGACCTGCCACTGCACACCGGTGCTGCTGGCAACCTGCACGGCATACAGGCCGTCCTGCGCGGCCATGGCGTCGGCCAGCCCGGTGCTGCGCATGGCGACGCCCAGCACACCCCAGCGCGCATCACCACGCTGCAGCAGGGAATCGAATACCAGTGCCTGGTGCGCACGGTGAAAAGCGCCCAGGCCCAGGTGCACTACGCCCACAGTGCCGCGGCGTGAGTAAGTGGGGACGCCGATGCCTCGCGTGGCGATTTCCGGCAAAGCGCGGGTGTTCAGCATCGCGCGCTCAGTCAAACTGCAGGCCGCCGTTGAGGTCCAGCACCTCGCCGGTGATGAAGCCGCTCATCGGGTGGGCCAGGAACAGCACGCAGTGGGCGAACTCTTCGAGCTCGCAGAAGCGGCCCACCGGTATCTTCTGGCGCAGCTCGGCTTGCCGCTCGGCACTGACCTGCCCGGTCAGCATCTGGGTCTTCACAAAGGTCGGGGCGAGCGCGTTGCAGGTCACGCCGAACGCGGCGTATTCGCGGGCAAAGCTGAAGGTCAGCGAGATTACGCCGCCCTTGCTGGCAGCATAGGCTGGCAGCGGCGACAGCCCCCCGGTTTTGGCGCCATAGGACGATACGTTCACGATGCGGCCAAAACCACGTGCCTTCATCCCGGGCGCCACACGCTGGCTGACGTAGAAGACACCGTCGAGGTTGATGCGCAGGGTCTTGTGCCAGAGCTCCGGCGTGGTCTGTTCGCAGTTGGCGTATTGCAGGAAGCCGGCGTTGTTGACGCAGACGTCGATGCGGCCAAAATGCGCTTCAATGGCGTCGCAGGCGGCGTGCACCTGGGCCTGCTCGCTCACGTCCATGGTGAAGCAGGCCAAACGGTCACCATACGCGGCAAGCTCGGCGGCCACACGTTCGGTGCCGAGGTCAGTGGCCGCCACTTTGTAGCCGGCGGCCAGCAGGGCACGCGCCGTGGCCAGGCCCATGCCGGCGTTGGCGCCAGTGACAAGCGCAACCTGGTCTTGAATCGGTGGCGTCATGGTTTTTCGGTGAAATTGAGGATCATTTTGGCCGCTGGACCTTATAGAGACTGCGCGAGCAGCTACTGATTTGATAGCGTCCAGCGTTCAATCCGGCACATTTACGCCGACCTTCTGGCCGGCTGCGACGATTTCGCGCCAGGTTTCGCCGTCCATTTCAATGCCACCCTGTTCGCGTTCAAGCCGCGCGCGGCGTTCCGGTTCACCGGCAATCTGCACGGCGTCCACACCGTCGGCCGGCGGGCTTTTGCGCAGCCATTCGACGAAAGCCAGCGCTTCCATTTCCAGGGCCGATTGGGTGCCCAGCTTGCCCGGGTCAATCAGGATCGTGAGCATGCTGTTGTAGACCGCACGTGCGCTGCTTGTGGGGTGGTGCCAGGTGCCGCCGCCAGTAAGCGCGCCGCCCAGCAGCTCGCACGCCACCGCCAGGCCGTAGCCCTTGTGCTCGCCGAACGGCATGAGCGCGCCAAAAAAACCGTTCGGCTGCGGCACCACCACCACGCCGGGGTTGGTGGTGGGCTGGCCGTGTTCGTCGATCAGCAGGCCCGGCTGGACGGATTTGCCCTGGTTGTGCGCCACGCGCATCTTGCCTTGGGCCACGCGGCTGGTCGCGAAATCGAGAATGAAGGGCGGCTGGTCCTTCAGCGGTATGCCAATACAGCAGGGATTGGTGCCGTAGCGTCCGTCCGCGCCGCCCCAGGCAGCGACGACCGGCCGCGTCATCACGTTCACGAAGTGCAGCGACACCAGCCCCTGGGCCACGGCCATCTCGGCGAAATGGCCGATGCGCCCCAGATGGTGGGACTCGGCCAGCGCCATGATGCAGCTGCCATGGGTTTTGGCACGTACCATGCCGAGCGCCATCGCCTGCTCGCCGATCGACTGGCCGTAACCGCGCTGGCCGTTCAGGCTGAGCAGCGAGCCGGTATCGAGCAGGGTTTTGACCTGGGCGTTGGGCGTCAGGCCACCTTCGAGTACGGCATCGACGTAGCGCGGAAGCATGCCGATGCCGTGCGAGTCATGGCCGCTCAGGTTGGCCATGACCAGGTTGGCGGCGATTTTTTCCGCTTCGGCGGCCGTGCTGCCGGCTGCTATAAAAATAGTAGCTGCTTGCGCCCGTAGATATTGGGCTTGAAGCACTTTTTGCATGTGAAAAGCCCTTACATCACCGCGCCGACTTGCCAGGGCACAAATTCGTTTTGCCCGTAGCCGTGCTTTTCGCTCTTGCTCGGTTCGCCCGATGCGGTGGCCAGCACCATCTCGAAAATGCGCTGTCCCATCTCCTGCACCGTCACGCCGCTGTCGATAATCTCGCCGCAGTTGATGTCCATGTCCTCTTCCTGCCGATGCCACAGCGCCGAATTGGTGGCGAGCTTGAGCGAAGGCGAGGGCGCGCAGCCGTAAGCCGAACCGCGGCCGGTGGTAAAGCAGATGATGTTGGCGCCGCCAGCCACCTGGCCGGTGGCGCTGACCGGGTCGTAGCCCGGCGTGTCCATGTAGACAAAGCCGTGGTCCTTCACGGGTTCGGCGTATTCATAGACAGCCTCCAGGTTGGAGGTGCCGCCCTTGGCCACCGCACCCAGCGACTTTTCCAGGATGGTGGTCAGGCCGCCGGCCTTGTTGCCGGGCGACGGGTTGTTGTTCATCTCCCCCTCGTTGATCTGGGTGTAGTGCTCCCACCACTTGATGCGCGAGATCAGCTTTTCGGCGATGTCGGGGCGAACGGCGCGCCGCGTGAGCAAATGTTCGGCGCCGTAAATTTCGGGCGTTTCGCTGAGGATGGCTGTGCCRCCATGGGCCACCAGCAAGTCCACCGCCGCGCCGAGCGCCGGGTTGGCGCTGATGCCCGAATAGCCGTCGGAGCCGCCGCACTGCAGGCCGATGGTGATGTGCGCGGCGCTGCACGGTTCGCGCTTGACGGCATTGGCCTGCGGCAGCATTTCCTTGATCATGGCGATGCCCTTGGCCACCGTCTTGGCCGTGCCGCCCGTGTCCTGGATGCTGAAGACGCGCAGGGTTTCACCTTCGCGCAGGCTGCCGTGGGCCAGCCAGGCATTGATCTGGTTTGACTCGCAGCCCAGGCCCACCACCAGCACGCCCGCGAAGTTGGGGTGCGTGGCGTAACCTGTCAGCGTGCGTTGCAGGATCTGCAGGCCCAGGCCGTCGCTGTCCATGCCGCAGCCGGTGCCATGCGTCAACGCCACCACGCCGTCGACGTTGGGAAAGTCTTTCAGCGCTGCAGGGTTGTTCTGCCGCGAGAAATGGTCGGCAATCGCCCGCGCGGCGGTGGCTGAGCAGTTGACGCTCGAGAGAATCCCGATGTAATTGCGGGTGGCGACACGGCCGTCCGGCCGCTTGATGCCCATGAAAGTCGCCTCGCGCCTGGCTGGTGCCGGCTTCACGTCGGCGCCGAATGCGTAGTCGCGCGTAAAGTCGCCCTTGTCGGGGCCCATGTTGAGGTTGTGCGTGTGCACGTGCTCGCCGGGCGCGATGGGTTTGCTGGCAAAACCGATGATCTGGTTGTAGCGCCGCACGGGCTCACCCAGGGCCAGCGCGCGCGTGGCGATCTTGTGGCCGGCAGGAATCAGGCCGCGTACGGTGATGTTTTCGACCTCGGTGCCGCCCACCAGCTGGGCTCGGGCAATCAGGACATCATCGGAGGGGTGAAGGCGAATAAACGGTGTCATTGGTTTGAAGTTAGAAGCTGAACGTCACTTGGTTAATTGGAGACCCCCAGTTAGTGAAGGAGGCTATGGCTTCTTTGATAGCCTCAATCACTTTTTCACGGGACATTTGAAGGTCATTCGGGAAATCAACAGGGTGGGCTAATTCCCAAGGGTAAAACTCTTTCCCATCTTTGATGTGGGTTTTACAGCTAAGTTGTAGTGACAACCTGACCCCCTTCACACCGAAGATGAACCACATCAAATGATGAGTATCTTCGCCACCGCGATAAGTCTGCAGAAAAAACATCTCTCGACCGCGATCAATGGTCCACTTATATGGCCGCAGGGGACGCCCAATCGGGTCTCGCATCTGATCGTGCCCAATTAGTTGTTGATCCTCTACAGAAATCAGTTCTGTTACGAAAGCCATTTAATACTTCTGTGTTTATCGGGGGGCCATCGCGGAACCGGCTTCGCCGGGCCGCAGTTGGTGCCCCCTCGAAGGCGTCTCAGGGTGATTGTTTCACTTTCAGTAAAACATCTTCGGCAACCAGAGTACCAATTTGGGGAAATAGGTGATGATGACCAGGCTGCCCAGCAGCGGGAACAGCCAGGGCAGGATGGCGATGGTGGTCCGTTCCACGGAAAGTTTGGCCACGCGGGCCAGCACAAACAGCACCATGCCCATGGGCGGATGCAGCAGGCCGATCATCAAATTGAGCACCATCACCAGCCCGAAGTGGATCGGGTCCACACCCAGCTGCGTGGCAATCGGCACCAGGATTGGCACCAGAATCGTGATGGCTGCGGTCGGCTCCAGGAAGCAGCCCACAAACAGCATCAGCAAATTGGCCAGCAGCAGGAAGACCCAGGCCTCCTTGGTGAAGTCCAGCACCCATTTGGCAATGTCGGTGGTCACGCCGGTGGCGGTGAGCATCCAGCCGAAGATCGATGCCGCGGCCACAATGAACAGCACGGTGGAGGTGGTCTCGACCGTATCAAGGCAGACCTTCACAAAGCTCTTGAAGGTCAGCGTGCGGTACCAGGCAAACCCGAGGATCAGCGCCCAGACGCAGGCGGCAATCGCGCCTTCCGTGGGGGTGAAGATGCCGGTGGTCATGCCACCTATCAGCAGCACGGGCGTCATGATGGGCAACACGGCCTGAAAATTGAAGGCCTTGTCGGCCGCAAACAATGCCGCCAGTGCGACGGCCACCGTGATCTGCGGCGGAAAGTTCAGTTTGCCGATCAGCAGCCACAGCAGCAGCGGCCAGCCGACGACCACGGCGGTCTCCACCAGCGCCTTGTTCAGGCGGCTCCATGCGAAGGGAACATCGGCGCCCCAGCCGTTCTTGTGTGCGAAGTAGGCCACTGTCAGCATCATCAGGATGGCCATCATGACCCCCGGCAGGATGCCCGCCAGGAATAGCGCGCCGACGCTGACATTGGCCATCATGCCGTAGATCACAAAGGGCAGGCTGGGCGGAATGATGGGGCCCAGCGTGGCCGAGGCCGCCGTCACGCCCACGGCAAACTCGGTGCTGTAGCCGTGGTCCTTCATGGCCTTGATCTCGATGGTGCCGAGGCCGGCGGCGTCGGCAATGGCGGTGCCGCTCATGCCGGCAAACACCACTGAGCCGACGACGTTGACGTGGCCCAGCCCGCCCTTCATCCAGCCGACCAGCGCCAGTGCGTAGTTGTAGATGCGGTTGGTGATACCTGCGTTGTTCATCAGGTTGCCGGCCAGGATGAAGAACGGCACGGCCAGCAGCGGAAAGCTGTCGATGCCGCTGACCATGCGGTGAACCACCACAAAGGGCGGCGAGCTGTTGGTGAACAGGATGTAGACCAGCGACGCCCCGGCCATGGCCATGGCCACCGGCAGGCCACCGCTCATCAGGAAGAGAAAAATAACCTTCAACATTCAGCGGTCCTCCATCGTGGATTCAGGGCGTTCCAGCACGCTGTAGCCGCGCTGCAGGTGGATGCGCATGACCCAGATCGAGCGCACGGCCATGGCCGCAAACCCCACCAGGCAGACGCCGTACACAAGGTTCATCGGCAGGTCGATGATGGTCATCTTGTAGTTGCCCATCTTGTCCATCATTTGCCAGGTCAGCACGACCATGGCGCCCAGGAAGGCGATGCGCAGCACATCGGTCAGCAGGGCCATGGCCCGGGCCAGCCAGGTGGGCATGAAGCGGTAGAAGAAGTCGACCTGGATATGGTTGTTCTTGGCCACGCCGATGGCGGCGCCGACGAATACCGTGGCAATCAGCAGGTAGCGTGCGATTTCTTCCGTCCAGGCGGCGGAATCGTTCATTACATAACGCGTGAAGAACTGGTAGAAAACCGTCAGGCCCAGTGCCCAGAAGAAAAACAGCGCCGCCCAGGCTTCAACGGGCGTGCCGGACAGGTCAACTGCTTCATCCGTGGCGTGGAACTCGCCGTCGTCGCCCATGACCTTGGGCAAGGCGTCAATGTCGGGAATGGAAGTCATGATGGTGGAGTAGCGGGTAATGAGGCCCTTCCCTCCGACGGAGGAAAGGGCGGGAAGCCTTGGCCGGATGGGCAAGACTTACTTGATGGCCTGGATGCGGTCCCAATCCTTCTTGTCGTAGCCCATTGACGCCATGTCCACGGCCTTGACGATGTGATCGCGGAACTCGTCCTTGTTGACCGTGATCAGGTTGATGCCTTTTTTCTTGAACTCATCCACCAGCTCGCCTTCCCGCTTCTGGATGTCGGCCGTGGCTTTGGCGGCCGCTTCCTGCATCATATCCGTGAAGACTTTCTTGTCGGCATCGCTGAGCTTGGTCCAGACGTGGGGGCCGATCTGCGTGACCAGCGAATCGAGGATGTGGCCGGTCAGGATGATGTTCTTCTGGACCTCATAGAACTTCTTGGCCTCGATGGTGGGCAGCGGGTTCTCCTGTGCATCGACCGTGCCGTTTTGCAGCGCCAGGTAAACCTCGGCAAAGGCGATCGGCGTCGGGTTGGCGCCGCAGGCGCGAGGCAGGGCCATGTAGGCCGGCACGTCGGGCACCCGCATTTTCAGGCCCTTCATCTCTTCACAGGTCTTGAAGGGCTTGTTGCTGGTGGAGTGGCGCGCGCCGTAGTAGGTGACGGCGACGGTTTGCACGCCGGTCTTCTGTTTGTAGCCTTCGGTCAGTTCCTTGAAGACATCGCTCTTCGCGTATTTCAGCAGGTGCTCCGGGTCGCGGAAGGTGTAGGGGTAGTAGGCCACGCCGATCCGCGGAAAGCTTCGGGCCGCAAACGATGCGCCCGAGATGATGATGTCGACGGTGCCCAGCTGCAGGCCCTGGTTGATGTCGGTTTCCTTGCCC
>NZ_JBFUAZ010000045.1:0-13962 GCF_056406035.1 Polaromonas sp. P1_E1_2
CAGCAGTGCCGCGCATCCCACGACCGCGGCGGCCACAAACACGTCGCCACGGAAATAGCCCAGACGCGCGATGCCGGATCCCAGCAGCATGACAAGACAGACCAGGACCACAAAACCGCCCCAGCCGATGCCAAATTGCCCCTGCGGGAGCGTGCCCAGAGCCGCATTGAGCCATTCATACGACCACCCCGTGGCCCCGATCATGAAACCGCTCACACCCAAACCCAGCAGGCCGGTTACGGCGCCTGCCACCAGCACAGCGCCCTGGCGCCTGCTGGCAGGCATCAAGGCGCCGCATCCCGCCACCAGCAGACCGGCCACGCCGGTCCAGAGCCAGTCCCGGCCATGCATGGCAGCCTGCGTCAGCCCGTTGGCCGTCACAGGTTCGGTAAAAAGCCTGGGCAAGGCAAAGAGCAGCGAGCCACTTTGCAGGTAGTACCACGGCAGCGCCAGGTAAGCGGCTAAGCCGATGAGCACCCAGACGTAAATCGTCCGCTGGGTTCGTTCAGTGAATTGGACTGGCATGGGAGTGGCAAAAATAGTGGCAAAGATTCGAGCTGGATCGGCAGCTCTTTAGATTGAAGGTTGTCAGCGTCACGTCGCTGCCGCGTAGATCACTTGGCCTGGTTGAAGACCTTGCGTTCCCAGTTGAGGATCAGTTGCCGGCGAACCGCCGCTTGCCCGTACTTGGCGTAGTCGTAATCAATCAGCTTGATTTTCTTGAAGTCGGGAACACGGGGGTCCATGGGAGTTGCCTTGTTGGAGGGCAACTGGAACTGCTTGACTGCGGCACCAAATTGCTGCGCGCCCGGCGTGAGAGCCCATTCGTAAAATTTCCTGGCATTCGCCAGATTGCGCGCGCCCTTGATGATGGACATGGAGCCTACCTCGACGCCGRTGCCATCGGCGGGCGTGACGGCATCCACCGGAAAGCCCTGCGCCTTTTCACCGGTGACGTCATGGACAAAACTGATGGAAACCGATGCCTCGCCACGGGCAACCGCCTTGATGGGCCCCACGCCCGAGCGTGGATAAGTGCTCACGTTTTTATGCAGTGCCGAGAGATATTCGAATGCTTTTTCCTCCCCCATCATTTGCACCAGCGTGGCGATCATGGTGTAGGCCGTTCCGCTGGCACGGGGGTCCGCGACCAGAATCTCGCCTTTGTATTCCGGCTTGAGAAGATCCGCCCAAACCTTGGGAGCCGGCAGTTTTCTTTTGGCCAGAAGTTCGGTGTTGTAGCCGAAGCCCAGTGGCCCGGAGTAAACGCCGACGGTCTTGAAGCCTGATTGCTCCGCCTGTTTTTGCGCCCAGGCATGCAACTGGGGCAATGACGGGGACTTGTATTCCAGCGTCAGGTTCTGTTCCGCGGCCAGCATATGCGGGTCACCCGTGCCACCAAACCAGAGATCGGTCTTGGGGTTGGCACGCTCGGCGGTGATCTGCGCCAGCGCTTCACCCGATCCTTTCAGCGTCATGTTGACCTTGATGCCGCTGGTCTTGCCAAAGGTGGTTTGCATCAGGTTGCACCAGTCCGCCTGGGCGGCGCAGATGATATTGACCTCCCCTTCCTGGGCAAACACCGGAAGTCCGAGGGCCAGCAGCAAGGGAGCTGCGAAGAGTGCTGTCTTTTTCACGTTAATCTCCTGAAGGATGGGCGGCGAGGCCCGATTGAATGCGTGCAATGTGTTGATGTGTTCAGTCAAAGGGCATCACCACACTCACCCCTTGTGCGCCCAGATGCACGCTGACCGGCGAGCCCACCTGGCGGACCAGTGTCTCGCTTTGCACCAGGACCATCAATGTCCCCAGTGCGGTCAGCACGTGGTACTCGGTGTTGCGCCCCAGGTAGGCGTGTGAGAGAACTTTTCCGGGCAGGCCTTCTCCGCTGGCGGGTGCCAGCCGCCAGGCATGCGGGCGCACCACGAGGCGGACTTTTCCCTGCCGCCGCGTCAGTCCGGGCGCGATGCGCAGGGGCCCCAGCTGAATCGCGCCGGATGCATCAGCCTGGGCGTCAAACATCACGGCGTCTCCCATGAAGGCCGCAACGAATTCGCTGTGCGGCGTCTCATAGACTTCCTGCGGTGTGCCCACCTGCATGACCTGTCCTTCATGCATCACCACCACGGTGTCGCTGACCGCCATGGCTTCGCCGTGGTCATGCGTCACGTACAGCACGGTCAGCCCCAGGTTTTGCTGAAGGGCGCGTATGTCCTCCCGAATCTGGCGCCGCAAACCCGCATCCAGATTGGACAGCGGTTCATCCAGCAGCAACACCTTCGGCTGCAACGCAAGCGCCCGGGCCAGGGCCACACGCTGCTGCTGCCCCCCGGACAACACAGCGGTGTTGCTCCCGGCGCTGGTCTGCAGCCCCACCATGCCCAGCGCAGCCCGCGCGCGCTCGTCACGCTCGCGCGGGTGCAGTCCCAGCATGCGCAGCCCGTAACGCACGTTGTCCAGTACGTTGAGATGCGGRAACAAGGCGTAGCTCTGGAACACCATGCTGATGGGACGTTGTTCGACGCCCATGTCGGTCACATCCACCCCGTCGAGCAGGACCCGGCCCGAGGTGGGCCGTGCCAGTCCCGCCACCATTCGCAACAGGGTCGTCTTGCCACAACCGGACGGCCCCAGCAAGGTCGTCAGTTGCCTGGACGGTATGCGCAAGTGGATATTGCACAGGGCACGGACCCCATTGGGAAAGGTCTTGCTGATGGACTGGAACTGGACGGCGCTACTCATGGGGCACTTCCTGGGGCCACCGGACGACAGCATCCACCCCCACCACATGGTTGTCTTGCACGCGGTTGAACAAATCCACTCCGGCGTTCATCGACAGTGCAATCTGGCGGCAAATTGACAACCCCAGGCCGACGCCAGAGGTTCCCGACGATGACTGGAAAGGCTCGAACAGGCGGGCCTGGACTGCTTCATCCATGCCGCCACCGTTGTCCCAGATCAGCAGTTYGGTTTCGCTGGGCAAAGCCCGAATCACCAGGCCCAGAGCGCCGCCCTTGGGCGTGTGCTGAATAGCGTTGGACATCAGGTTACGGATCAACTCTCCCAACAACCAGGGATCGGTGATCAGGCGCACCGGAATGGCCTGCATCGARAAATCAAGTTTCTTGCGGGCCAGCAAGGGCGCAAATTCCATGACCACATCACGTGCGGTTGTGGCCAGGTCCACTTCAACCCAGTTGGCCCGGCGTACCAACTGTTCCATCTTGGCGACGGACAGCAACTGGCGGACCAGCTCACTGGAACGGTCCACGGTATTGAGCATCTTGGGCAGCGTTTCCCGCACGTCCAGCTGCCCGGACATGGCGCCCTGCAGCTGGGTGCGCAGCACCGCAAAGGGCGTACGCAACTGGTGGGAGGCATCGGCCAGAAACTTCTTTTGCTGATCCAGCGATTCCTGCTGCTGCTGCATCAGCCAATTGACCGTCCTGGCCAATTGCTGCAGCTCAACCGGCTGCTGATTCGTGACCGGCCGCAAGTCTTCCGTGCGGCGGCTGTCGAGCTCTTGCCCCAACACCACAACGGGTTTGAAGGCCTGGCGCAAAACCCACCACAGGCCGGCAGCAAACGCCAATACCTTGAACAGCCACCAAAGTCCTGCAGGCAATCCAAAGAGTGTCTGGGGATACGCCGCGCCCATCCAGTTCAAAAAGCACCAGGCCAACAGCAGCCCCAGCGACCAGGCCCAGACAAACAACCGGATTGATCGCCGGGCCCGCCATGGGCGCCAGACCGTCCATGACTTTCCCCGCAACAGGCTCACTGTTTTCACGGCTGATCCTGCCTTTCAGCCAGGGCATCATCCATCAGGTAGTAGCCAACCCCCCGCAGGGTGACAAGACTGGCTCCGGACCCCAGGATGCGTTTGCGTAACCGGTGCACCAGCACCTCAATGGCATCCGCACCAGCCGAGCCTTCGTCACCAAAGACGGTCTGGAGCAGGTCATCCTTGGCCACAGCCTTGCCGGGATGCATCATCAGCGCCTTGAGAAGGGCTAGTTCACGCCCCGACATTTCAAGCGGCAGTGCGCCGCGAAATACCTGTCCGTTGTCCAGGTCCAAGCGCAGGGTGCCACAGCGGAAATCTTCCACGCCCAGGCTGCGGCGCACCAGCGCCTTCAGGCGGGCCACCAGTTCTTCCACATCAAAAGGCTTGATCAGGTAGTCGTCCGCGCCGGAGTTCAATCCCAGCACCCGGTCCTCGACCGCGGTACGCGCCGTCATGACCAGTACGGGAAGCCGGGAACCTTCGTCCCTCAGGTGCTGCAGCAAATCCAGGCCATCCATGCCGGGCAGGCTCAGGTCGAGCAGGGCCGCATCAAACGGACGATGCCGTGCCATCACCAGCGCCTCTTTCCCGTCGGCACAGCAAACGACGTGGAACCCGCGGGCAACCAGCATGCGGCTGAGGGCGTCCACCAGATTCAGGTCGTCTTCAACCAGCAGGATATTCATGGAACGAATAATGCGGGAGGACGGACGGCTAAACCACCGAGGAAACGCCGACACCTGGTGAAAGCTCGGTGAAAGCTGGGAGGCAAAACGCAAAAATGCGGTGCGCCGGCACTCCCGGCAGCATGCACCGGCAAGCTGCGCCGCTAAAAACACGCCCTACAGGGGAAACAGGCGCCAGCTTTTCACGTCTGCGGCCGGATGACTCCGGACGCCGGGCTAGCGGAACCGATACGACACGGCGATAAACCCGGTGTCCTGCGTCCGGCGGCTGACCAGGGGACTGCCCTGAACCGAAGACCCCAACCACTTGCGACGCAGTTGCATCGTCAGCATCCAGGGATCACCGAGCGGCACATCGACCCCCAGGCCCAGCGTGGGCGCTGTCGAGGCGCCGGCGTTGTAGTTTGTAAACCCGCTGGCGGCTGACTCGGCCGGGGTCACACCGTAGAGGTAGTTGTTGTATTTGGCGCTGGTGTGTTCCAGCCCCACCTGCGGAAAGAACGACCAGCTGCCGACCTTGAACTCCGCCGCGTATGTGGCTTCCAGCAATGCACCGTGCGATTTGTTGGCGTCCACAAACGCGTTCACGAAAAACCCGCCGTAAGGCGTTTCCTGAAAGGTGCCTATGCCCAGCGGAATCGGTCGCTTGCGGTCCTTGAGTCCCGACAGCGCGGCGGTATCGGCGCGCCAGCCGTCCTGGCTGATGCGGCCGGAAAATTCCAGGTAGCCGTAGCCCATCCTTGCGGTTTTGATGCCCAGCGTGTCGACACGCGCAAAGAAGCGGCCATAGTCCGCATAAGCATAGGGCAGCAAGACGGTGTCGTTGCTCTTGCTGCGAATCACGCTTTGTGTGCCATACACGGCGCCGCCGATGTCGCCCGTCAGCTGGTATTTGAACGGGGCGGGTTGTGCCTGCACCATGCCCATAAATGCCAACCCAGCCAACGCAATGAGGACCACAGCCTGGGAAGCAGGAGAAGAAGCCCGGGTAAGACGTTTCATCGCATGCCTTCTTTCCGGAGATGATGCGATCCAGTATAGGACCGGGCAGGAAAAACTGCGCATCCGTCCTGCAGGCGCGTCGCGGGGCCGCGACACATCGAGCCCGGAATGCTCAGGCCGTGGCGAGTACCGTGCGGCGCACCCGGCGCACATTGAAGGCGCTGGCGATCAGCACCGCCTGCATCAGCGCCAGGCCCAGCAGGACGCCGCGGTAATAGCCATGGTCCATCATCGCGCCGAAGATCAGCGGCGACACGGCCTGGCCGATGTCCAGGCCTGCATACACCACGCCGTAAACCCGGCCCGAGGCGTTTTCGGGGGTTGAGCGCTTGACCAGCAGGTCACGCGACGGCCCGGCGATGCCGGTGGCGAAGCCCATGATGCCGAACAGCACAGGCACGACCCATGCGGGATAGCTGCCTGCGGCCAGCAGCACCGCCACGGCAGCCGCCGCACCAAACCCGATGCCCACAATGCGCTCGCAGCGCGCGGGATCCGATGCCAGGAAGCCGCCAAAAACCATGCCGCCCGCGCTGCACACCATATAAACCGTCAGGCAGATAGCCACCAGTGCGAGCGGCACGTTATGCAGGTGGCGCGCAGCTTCAGGTGCAAAAGCCTGCACCACGCTGAGAACGATGGCATACCAGAAGAAGAAAGAAAAACACATCCAGACGGCCGGTATCTTCAGAAAACCCAGACTGCTGTCGGCCGCGGGCGCGCCCTTGACCGGCGCCGCCATCGTGAGGGTGAGCTTGTCGCGGTTCATCACCAGCACCGCCAGCACGGCAAAAGCCAGCACACCGGCGGCAGCCAATGCCACACGCCACGAATAAGCAAACGTCAGCGTCACCACCACTGCGGGGGCCAGCGCCCAGCCCAGGCTGCCGGTGATGCCGTGCACGCTGTAGGCGTGGCCCAGGCGCGGCGCACTGACCTTGCGGTTCAGTAGCGTGTAGTCCACCGGGTGAAACACACCATTGCCGACACCGGCAATTACAGCAAAGCCGGCCAGCATCCAGTAGCTGGTGCTGATGGAATAACCAAAAGCCGCCACGCCCAGCAAACTCAGGCCGGCGAACAATATGGGGCGCGGGCCGAAGCGGTCGACGACAAAACCCGAGAGCGCCTGCACCGCGCACGACACCACAAAAAAGATCGTCATCAAAAACCCCAGCTCCGCATAGCTGACGCTGAACTCGTCCTTGAGCCAGGGAAACAGGGGCGCCAGCAGCAGCTGGCTGAAATGGCTGATCATGTGCGCCAGGCCCACCAGGCCGATCACGCTGGCGTCGGTGCGAAAAGGGACTGCAGCGGGCGCGTTCAGGGTCGTACTTGAAGTATTCATGGCGCTATCGTAGTATTGGCCAAGCCTTCTGAAATGCGACATAAAGCCATGTTTCATCGAATTTCGGACAAACCGCTTAATGACCTTCGTCCCTGCGATCACATCATCTGATTCAGGTGGATAGACCTTCCGACACGCCAGATGCCGCAACGTAAAGCCCCGCTTCATTTCGTGCCGGTGGGCGACACCGACAACTTCACGCCCAGCCGCCAGCGGCCAGTGCGCGTGCGGGCGCGGACGCTGGAAGCAGACACGCATTTCAAGCCCCATTCCCACGCCTGGGCGCAACTGGCCTACTGCTCCACGGGGGTGCTGCAGGTCACGGCTGAGCAGTCGGGCCATGCGGGCGGCGAAATCACCTACATCGTGCCGCCCTCCCGCGCGGTGTGGATCGCCCCTGGCGCGCAACATCACGTGACCGTGCTGGAGGCCGCCGAATTCCGCACGCTGTACCTCGACGCAAGCGCCACCCCGAAGGGCTGGACCGGTTGCCGCGTATTGGTGGTTTCGCCGTTACTGCGTGAGTCCATCCACGCGCTCGACGCGGCCACCCCGGAGCGGCCGCTGCCGGCCACTCGCGAACAACTTCTTTCCAGCCTGGTGCTGGACGAGCTCGCAGGCGCCGACACCCAGGCGCTCGGCGTGCCCATGCCGCATCCGCAAACCGGGGACAAGCGGCTGCGCGCCCTGTGTGAAGCCGTGCTGCGCGCACCATCAGAGCGGGCCACGCTGGCCGAATGGGCCGCCGATACTGGCGCCAGCGAACGCACGGTGGCCAGGCTTTTTCGCGACGAACTGGGCCTGAGCTACCAGCAATGGCGCCAGCAGGCCATCCTTGCCCACGCCCTGCCCCTGCTCACACGCGGGCAATCGGTCAGCACCGTGGCGGCGGCCAGCGGTTATGCCAGTGACAGCGCCTTCACCGCGATGTTCAAAGCCGCCATGGGCCAGCCACCCAGTCATTTTCAAAGTAAAAACAGGCTGTAAGGCAATGAGGGCAAGCGCAAGCAGCTATCAAAAAAGTAGCACCTTCAAGTAACCGACAGTGCGTTGGCTCGCAACCTACAGATCCCCGGCCGCCTGCCAGAGGGTTAGCGAGCCGATCGTGGGAAGCCACAGGAGGAACTTCTGGCGGTGGCTTTCGAAAGGCTCACCCAGCGGCGACCGCGGATCCTCGCTCAGCGCGTAAGCCATGCCTTCGACAAACCATTGAGGTTTGAGCAGCAGATAGAGCGTGCCAAGACGCTCGGCCTGCAAATAGTGGATCAGCTCATGCCGAACGTAAAACGGCTTCCAGGCGCGCGGCCCCACAACGGTGCCGAAAGTACCCAGGGTGACGGCCGAACGCATCCCCAGGCCGAAAGCATCGGCGCACGCCTGTGTTGAGCAAAAGACCATCTTCGGCATACCCTGGATCGCACCGACCCTGGCAGACACGAAGGCCATGCCCTCCGCATGCAGCCGGGCAGCCTCTTCAAATCGGGCTTTGTCGTCCACACACACCGAGGTGCTGAAGCATGAAACACCGGACAGTTCCGGCGCGATCACCCGCACGGGCCTGACGGCAAACCACGCCACTACCGGTACAAGCGCCAGCATGGCCAGCAGGCGAACTTTGAAGGAAGGACGACTCAGGCGCATGCGAAGCAGGTCAAGCGGCAGGTTTGAGGCATTGGGCAGGCGTTGAGTACAGGCAGTCAGGATGTTTCGCAAATCCTGACCGGCGTCAGGTGACCGAAGTTTAGCGGCCCGTTCAGCGGTGAAAAGTCATCCTCCCAATTGCGAACTAAATTCACCTTCCGGCCCTTGGAGATGAGCGCAAGCGGCTATCAAAACAATAGCACTCCACGTCAGCCGTACAACAGCACGCCACCGGGCCCGGCTGGTTATCATGGCCCGATGAACTTCCTCAGCGCAGCAAGAAAAACCGGCAGGAGATGGGGTCACGCGACGGCTTCAATGGCTGTTGTCATGTTTGCAACCACAGGCCATGCCCAGGCGCCTGCCGAGCCGCACCCCACGCTGCTGCGCGAACTGAACCGGGTACGGGAGGACGGTTGCGACGGGCGCGGCGCCAAGGTTTCCCTGCTGCGTGAAAACAGCGTCCTGTCGCGGGCGGCGCAGCTCATGGCCAGCGGCCGCACGATGGACGAGGCACTGAAAGCTGTCGACTACCGCGCGGTGCGGGCCGCGCAGATTGCCGTACGCGGCGCAACGGGCCCCTCAGCGCTCGCGCGCAGGACCCTGGGCAAATCATGCAGCGCGGTGATGCACGCCGAGCTCGCTGAAGCCGGCTTCTACCAGCGCGGGGCGCAAACCTGGGTGGTGCTGGCCGCGCCCTTCTCGCCCCCGGCTGCGGCCCAGGCCGGCGATGTACAGGCACGGGTGCTGGCACTGGTCAATGAAGCGCGCTCCAGGCCACGCCGTTGCGGTACGCAGGCCTTCGCGGCCGCAGGGCCGCTGCAATACAGCCCCGTGTTGTACAGCATCGCCGGGGGGCATGCCGCAGACATGGCGCGTTACAGCTACTTCAGCCACACCGGGCGCGATGGCAGCGATGTGGCCAGCCGCGCAACACGCGCAGGCTACGGCTGGAAAGCCATCGGCGAGAACATCGCCGCGGGGCAGATGCAGGCCGACACCGCCGTGCAGGGCTGGTTGAACAGCCCCGGCCATTGCGCCAACATCATGGCGCCGGCGTATACCGAGATGGGCACGGCCTTTGCGGTCAACATCCAAAGCAGCGCCGGTATTTACTGGGTGCAGGTATTCGGGGCGCAGCGGTAAGTCGCCCTTGCCCGGGGCCCGCAGCTTTCAGCGTTTTTCAAACGCCGCGTTAAGGCGGCGCAGCAAGGGCTTGTTCAGCTCGCGCGTGTGCCTGTTCCAGCGCTCCATGGACCGCTGCAGCTCAATCTGCAGGCGTGCGCTGGTGGCGGTATCCCCGTTCATCGCGGCCCAGATGGCGTATTCAGCGCGGCTTTCAAAGCTGCCGAAACGGTCCACGGCGGATTCAAACTCCGCTTTCGCGTCCACACCCCTGCCGACGCCGCCCAGCGCCTGGGCAAGCAGCAGCGACACCAGCTCCGCGCGAAAGGCGGGGTCGGTCTTGCGGATGAATTCAAGGTGGGTAATCGCCTCGGGATAACGCTCGCAGGCGAAATAGGCCCTTGAGGCGCCCAGCCGGATTTCCAGGTCGGAGGCGAACGGGCCCTTGAGGCATGCGTCGTAACTCTGCGCAGCCTCCAGCGCCTGGCCGGCTTCGAGCAGCGCGGAGGCAAGCCGCATCTGGTTCTGCGCGGTGGGCGTGTAGTCAAACGCGGCGTGTGCTTCCCGCAGCTCGCGCGTCGGGTCCAGTGTTTTTGCGGCTGCGGCCACGACCTTGCGCGCGCCGCGCTCCAGCCGCGAGTCGGGCAGGTAGACCGCCAGGAAGTAAACGAGGCTGCCCAGCATGGGAAACGAAAACAGGATGATCAGCCAGTACATCTGCTGGCCGCTGCGCAAGGCATGGACGGCAAAGAACACCGCCACAATGAAATGAAGTCCCAGTCCAACAAAAGGCATGGCCCATCCCTCCAGTTATTTTTGGGGGATTCTAAAGGGGCGTCAAGGAATGGGCCAGACCTTTCAGTTACCAGCAGGAAGCACTGTCTCGTCCCCGTCGCCATCGAACAGGCGCAAGGCGAGCAGGCCGTGCCCCACGCTGGCGCCTGCCCGCACAGCCGCCGCAATCAGAACCACTTCCGCCAGCTCCTCGCGGGTCACGCCCAACCGCCTGGCCGCACGGGTGTGCACGTCCAGGCAATAGCCACATTGGGTGGTAAGCGCCACGGCCAACGAAATCAGCTCCCGCACACGTGGCTCAAGATGGCCGCCTTCGCGCTTGGCCGCATGGTCAAACGCGAGGAAAGCCTGGGCTTCCACAGGTGCCAGCCGCACGAAGGCTGGCGCCAGTTGCAGGTCTTGGGGTGACTGGTAACCGGCGCTCATGGCTGGCCTTTGCTGTCCGCTGGCCTGTGGCGCCGTGCGATGGTTTCAAACAGGCCAACAAGCCAGCACATGGGGCAGCCGCGCATCAACACCAGCGCACCCGCCAGAGGAAGCACCGCCCACAGGGGATGCACCTGGAAAACCAGGGCGGCACATGCGAGCAGGGCCAGCGCGCCTATCCCGCGCAACACATGCTGGGTGACCGAAGTGCTACAGAACACGGGCGCCTCCGGTGGATGCGGTGCCACCCATGGTGCCGCCCCGCGCACAGGCGGAAAGATTTCGTTGCGGAAAAAACATCAGGAGCTCCTTGTCGGTGGTTGATACCGGCAAAGAGGCCCGCATTCGGCAAAAGGATTCGGGTTTCCTCAAAGAAATTTGAACGGCGCCGTCACCAGAACGCCAATCCCTTCAGGTCAAACCTCAGATCAGGCGCTTGAGCAAGCCCATCACCTGGTCAAACCGTTTTCCATAAGGCGGATAAAACAGGTCTCCCCTCGCCCACTTTGACTGCACCAGCACCGGCTTTTGCTGCGTCAGCCGCAGAAAACCGGTTTCGCCGTGGTAGCTGCCCCAGCCGCTGTCGCCCACGCCGCCGAAAGGCAGGTTCTCGTGCGCGATGTGCATCAGCGTGTCGTTGACAGTGACGCCGCCGCTCACGGTGCGCGCCAGCACATGGTCGCGAGAACCGGTGTCGGTGCCGAACCAGTACAGCGCCAGCGGCCTGGGGCGGGCGTTGACATAGCCAATCGCGTCATCGATCGACGCATAGGGAATCACCGGCAGGATGGGGCCGAAGATTTCCTCGCTGAGCAGTTTCGAGCCGGCGGGTACATCGAACACCAGCACCGGCGCCATCTGCCGCGATGCCACGCCCACGCCGGGTGCACCAGCCTGGAGGGTTTGCAGCCGCGCGCCCTCGCCTTCGGCCTGGGCCAGCAGCGCCTGCAGGCGTTCATGGTGGCGCGGGCTGATGATGGCGGCGTAATCGGGGTTGCCAGCAATGGTGGGGAACAGCGTGGACACGGCGCGCGCAAAGGCTTCGCCAAAGGCCGTCTCGCTGCCTTTCGGCAGCAGCACGTAATCGGGTGCGATGCAGGTCTGGCCGGCGTTCAGCAATTTGCCGTGGGCAATCTTGATGGCAGCCTTGTCGATGTCGCAGGACGCGTCGATGATGCAGGGCGATTTGCCGCCCAACTCCAGCGTGGTGGGCGTGAGGTTGGCGGCCGCCGCTTCGGCGACCTTGCGGCCCACGGCGGTGGAGCCGGTAAAAAACAGGTGGTCAAACGGCAGCCCGGCAAATTCGGCGGCCAGGGCGCCGTCGCCCTGCACCACGCAGAGCTCATCAGGTGCGAAGGATCGCTCAATCAGGGCCGCCAGCAAGGCCGAAGTTTTCGGCGTCAGCTCACTGGGCTTGAGCATGACGCGGTTGCCGGCCGCCAGCGCGGTGATGACCGGCCCGAGCGACAGCTGCACCGGGTAGTTCCACGGCGACACCACGCCCACCACGCCCAAGGGCTGGCGCTGCAGGTAGGCCCGCGCKGGCTGCAGGTACAGCGGCGTGCGCACTTTCACGGGTTTCATCCACTTTGGCAAATGCCGCAGGGTACTGGACAGCAGCGAGCGCAGCACAAAGATGTCGGCGATTTCGGTGAGCTGGRGCGACCGCACGCCAAAGTCTGCGTTGACGGCCTGTGCCAGCGCGCTGCCGTGCTCATCCAGCAAAGCACGAATACGCAGCAGTCGGTCACGGCGCAAGGCCAGCGGAACCTCTGTCTGTGCCCGGCTGGCCTGGTGCTGGGCTTCGAACAATGTGCGAAGGACGGACGGAGGTGTGCTGGAACTCATGCGGCCATGATAGGGGCCACAGGGGCAGAGCAGTAGGGACGCAACTCCAGCAGCACTGCGGGTTGACCCTGAGGCACTTGACCCCATTTACAGACCTGATGCAGAACCTGTTGACGGTCTAAACGGGTTCTCAGGCATTTGGCTGACAATCGCGCCGGCACTTATCCGCTATGGTGGTTGGCAGGTAAACCATCCCTGATGAAAGTGTTTCATGGAATTCAAGGATTACTACAAGGTCATGGGCGTAGAGCGCAGCGCCACGCCCGACGAGATCAAAAAGGCACACCGCAAGCTGGCACGCAAATACCATCCCGACGTCAGCAAGGAAAAAAACGCCGAGGCACGCTTCAAGGAAATCGCCGAAGCCTACGAGGTGTTGCGCGATCCTGAGAAACGCACCGCTTACGACCAGCTGGGCGCCAATTACCAGGCCGGGCAGGACTTCCGCCCGCCGCCGGGCTGGAACCCGGGGCAGGCCTCGGGGGGTGCCACCGGCGCTCCCCATTTTGGCGGAGCCGAAGGTTTTGACCACAGCGACTTTTTCGACGCGATCTTCCGCGGCATGGGCGGAGGGCCACAAGGCCGGGCTGGTTTTGACGATATGCGCGGCGGCCGCAGCTTTGACATGCATGGCCAGGACCAGCACGCCAAAATCCAGATAGACATCGGCGACTCCTACAGCGGCGCCACGCGCAAACTGCAATTGCGCATGCCGATGGAGAGTGAAGCCGGCGTGACGATGCAGGACCGCAGCATCGAGTTCGTCATCCCCAAGGGCATACGCGCAGGCCAGCACATTCGCCTGGCGGGCCAGGGCTCTCCTGGCATGGGTCAAGGCAGCCCGGGCGACCTTTACCTGGATGTTGAATTTCTGCCGCATGCCCTGTACCGTGCCGAGGGCCATGACGTGTACATGAATCTGCCCGTCGCGCCATGGGAAGCCGCGCTGGGCGCCGAGGTGGAAGTGCCCACGCCCACCGGCGAGGTGGAGCTGAAAATCCCGGCGGGCTCTGCCGGCGGGCGCAAGCTCAGGCTCAAGGGGCGCGGGCTGCCGGGCAAGACCCCGGGAGATTTTTATTTTGTGCTGCAGGTGGTCCTGCCGGCCGCGGACACGGATGCGGCAAAGAAAGCGTACGAAGACATGGCGGCGGCATTCAAGGCCTTCAGGCCGCGCACCGCCCTGCAAACCTCGGGAGCCAAGGCATGAACACCCCCACCCGCTACCTCGYCGGCTTCATCCTGGAAGACCAGGATGAACTCACCCTTGACGATCTCTGCCGGGCCTGCGCCGCGCAGTCGGAGCT
>NZ_JBFUAZ010000046.1:0-13945 GCF_056406035.1 Polaromonas sp. P1_E1_2
ATTAATGAACTTCATCCGTTTCTCCGACCTGTGCGCCAGCGGCAAAGTTGCCGGCAAGCGCGTGTTCATCCGTGCCGACCTCAACGTGCCGCAGGATGACAGCGGCAACATCACGGAAGACACGCGCATCCGCGCCTCGATTCCCTGCGTCCAGATGGCCCTGGACGCAGGCGCGGCGGTCATGGTGACATCTCATCTCGGGCGGCCAGTGGAGGGTGAGTTCAAGCCGGCCGATTCGCTGGCGCCTGTGGCCAAACGAATGGGCGAGTTGATGAAGCGCGACATTCCCCTGGCCTCCGGCTGGGTGGACGGTGTGGATGTCAAACCCGGCCAGCTGGTGATGCTGGAGAACTGCCGGCTCAACAAGGGCGAGAAGAAAAACAGCGAAGAGCTGGCGCGCAAGATGGCTGCGCTCTGCGATATTTTTGTGCACGATGCGTTCGGCACGGCGCACCGCGCTGAAGCCTCCACCTATGGCATTGCGCAGTACGCGCCCGTGGCAAGCGCCGGCCCACTGCTGGCCGCCGAGATGGACGCCATCTCCAAAGCCCTTTCCAGCCCGCGCAGGCCGCTGGTGGCCATCGTGGCCGGCAGCAAGGTCTCGACCAAGCTCACCATCCTCAAATCACTCGCCGCCAATGTTGACCAGCTCATCGTGGGCGGCGGTATTGCCAACACCTTCATGCTGGCCGCCGGTTTGAAAATCGGCAAAAGCCTGGCCGAAGCCGACCTGCTGGCCGAAGCCAAAGCCGTGATTGACGCCATGAAGGCGCGTGGCGCCGAGGTGCCGATTCCGACGGACGTTGTCACCGCCAAAACCTTTGCCGCTGACGCGCCGGCCACCGTCAAGGCGGCCACTGACGTCGCCGATGACGACCTGATTCTTGATATCGGCCCGCAAACCACCGCGAGACTTGCGGCGCAGCTCAAGGCGGCCGGCACCATCGTATGGAACGGCCCGGTCGGCGTGTTTGAGTTTGACGCGTTCGCTAAAGGCACCGAAGGCATTGCGCGCGCCGTTGCGGACAGCAGCGGGTTCTCTATCGCCGGAGGCGGGGACACGCTGGCCGCCATTGCCAAATACGGCATTGAAAAGCAGGTCGACTACATCTCGACCGGCGGCGGCGCTTTTCTGGAAGTGCTGGAAGGCAAGACGCTTCCGGCCTTTGAAATCCTGCAAAAGCGCGCGGGCCATTGAGGCGCTACCTGCAAAATGCGGCAAACCGCGGTTTGCAGGTTCAAGGCGCGACACGTTGCATGCAGCGGGCCACCCCTCCGGCTTCTGACCAATACCCCGGATGCGGCGATGGCTTGGTAACCGCCACGTAACTCATTCGTGTAAAAATAAGAAACTAAATTACAGGAGACAGACATGAAGATGCAGCGCCGCGGCACCAAAATCGTTGCCACCCTTGGCCCCGCCTCCAGCGATCCGGCCTTGCTGGAGCAGATGATTCGCGCTGGCGTCAACTGCGTGCGGCTGAATTTCAGCCACGGCACGGCGCAAGACCACATCGATCGTGCAAGGCTGGTGCGAGAGGCCGCCACCCGCGCCGGGCGCGAGGTCGCCATCATGGCCGACCTGCAGGGCCCGAAAATCCGTGTCGGCAAATTTGCCGAGGGCAAGGTGCAGCTTGAGCAAGGCATGAAGTTTGTGCTCGACGCGTCCCGCACCGAGCTTGGTGACATCAACGGCGTAGGCCTGGACTACAAGGAACTGCCGCGCGACGTCAAGGCCGGTGACACACTGCTGCTCAACGACGGCCTGATCGTCATGACGGTCGACAGGGTCTTGGGCGAGCAGGTCCATGCGACGGTCAAAATCGGCGGCGTGTTGTCCAACAACAAGGGCATCAATAAGCAGGGCGGCGGTCTGACGGCGCCGGCGCTGACGGCCAAAGACATGGAAGACATTCGCACCGCAATGAGTTTCCAGGCCGACTATGTCGCGGTGAGCTTTCCGCAGAACGCCAGCGACATGGAAATGGCGCGCCAGCTGTGCAATGTGGCCGGTGCTGAGCACCGCCACAAGCCGGGCTTGATTGCCAAGATCGAGCGTGCCGAAGCGATCCCGAACCTGGAAGCCATCTGCAGGGCCAGCGACGGCATCATGGTCGCGCGTGGCGACCTGGCCATCGAGGTCGGCAATGCGGCCGTGCCGGCGCTGCAAAAACGCATGATCCGCATGGCCCGTGAGCTGGACAAGGTGGTCATCACCGCGACCCACATGATGGAGTCCATGATCACCAACCCGGTGCCCACGCGCGCTGAGGTCAGCGACGTGGCCAACGCGGTGCTCGACGGCACCGATGCCGTCATGACATCGGCCGAGACCGCCGCCGGCCGTTATCCGCTGGAGACCATTGTCGAGATGGCCAACATCTGCGCCGAAGCCGAAAAAGCCGAGGACGTGAAACTGGACGCCGACTTTACCGGCATGACCTTTGACCGCATTGACCAGTCCATCGCCATGGGCGCCTTGTTCACGGCCCACCACCTGGGTTGCAAAGCCATTGTGGCGCTGACCGACTCGGGCTCTACGGCGCTGTGGATGAGCCGCCACCGTATCCATATCCCCATCTACGCGCTGACGCCCAAACTGGCGACCCAGCGCAAGATGGCGCTGTACCGCAATGTCAGGCCGCTGCTGATGGACCAGAGTGTCGAGCGCGACACCGCGCTCGGCGATGCCGAGGCGCACCTGAAAAAACGCGGCATCGTCGAAAGCGGTGACATTTATGCCATCACCTGCGGCGAACCCATGGGCGCACCGGGCGGCACCAATATGCTGAAGATCTGCAGGGTAGCTTAAAGATATGGCCCCCACGGTCGCTCACTTCGTGTAGCTCCCTGCCCCCCGAGGGGGCCGCCCGCCTGCGGTCTGGCAAAGCCAGTCCCGCGGCTCATGCTGGCTTGAAGAGTTCTTTGAGCGCAACCAGCGGGGTATTCCACCAGCAGGGGCCAAGGGTCCGGCTTCGCCGGCCCAAGGCGCCGCCCCCTTGAGGGGGAACAGGCTACACGCAGTGAGCCTGGACGGGGGTGGGCAACGCTTACAAGCAGTTACGGCATGCATTCAGACACAAGTTCGGTTATCCCACCCTATTCGGGTAAACGTTAGAATCAAGGCTTCGGTTACTTCGTGGTTACGGGCGTTTCCAGGCGGCTTTTACGCCGCACGGCCCTCGCGAGGAACCCGCCTTTTGGCAGTGTTTTTCTAACTTCTGGGGATATCACACATGGCACTCGTTTCTATGCGCGAGCTGCTGGACCATGCGGCAGTCAACGGCTACGGCATTCCGGCTTTTAACGTCAACAACCTTGAGCAGGTGCAAGCCGTGATGGAAGCGGCCAAAGAGACCGGCGCGCCCGTCATCCTGCAGGCCAGCGCAGGCGCCCGCAAGTACGCCGGTGAACCCTTCATCAAACACCTGATCGAGGCGGCTATCGAGATGTATCCCAACATCCCGCTGGTCATGCACCAGGACCACGGCCAGAACCCTGCCGTTTGCCAGGGCGCCATCGACCTTGGTTTTTCGTCCGTGATGATGGACGGCTCGCTCGAAGCCGACGGCAAGACCATCGCCAGCTATGAATACAACGTCGAGGTGACGAAGAAGGTCTCGCAGCTGGCCCACAAATACGGAGTTACCGTCGAAGGTGAGCTCGGCTGCCTGGGTTCGCTGGAGACCATGAAGGGCGACAAGGAAGACGGCCACGGCACCGACGCCACCATGACGCGCGAGCAGCTGTTGACCGACCCCGAGCAGGCCGCCGACTTCGTCAAGCGCACGCAAATTGACGCGCTGGCGATTGCCATCGGCACCAGCCACGGCGCCTATAAATTCACCCGCAAGCCCACCGGCGACATCCTGGCGATCGACCGCATCAAGGAAATCCACAAGCGCATCCCGAGCACCCACCTGGTGATGCACGGCTCGTCCTCGGTGCCGCAGGAAATGCTGACTGTCATTCGCCAGTACGGCGGCCAGATGAAGGAAACCTACGGCGTGCCCGTCGAGGAAATCCAGGAAGCCATCAAGCACGGCGTGCGCAAGATCAACATCGACACCGACATCCGCCTGGCCATGACCGGCGCGGTGCGCAAGTTCCTGGCTGAAAACCCCGAGAAATTCGACGCCCGCGAGTGGCTCAAGCCCGCCCGCGAAGCCGCCAAGGCCCTGTGCAAGCAGCGCTACATCGAATTCGGCTGTGAAGGCCAGGGCGCCAAGATCAAGGGTGACGCCCTGCAGGTCGTGGCCGCCAAGTACGCCAAGGGCGAGCTCGCCCAGGTCGTGCATTAAACTTCAACGCTATCGCGACAGGCATCCGTAACGAGTGCCGGCGTTGGCCGGCTGCAAAAGCGGCATTTACTTGAGGGCGCCTGTGTTCCCACTTTCCTTCGTGTCGCTTAGGGCGGCTGCTTTGGTGCCGTTTGTCATGCTGCTCACATCGTGTGCGGCGCCACAGCGGCCGATCGTCGAAAAAACAGGTTTCGTGCCGTACGCCCAGATGCAGTTGTCCGGGCAGTTCGAAACCGTGACCCTGACGCGCGAGAATTTTGGAGCCACCGCGAAACGTTGCATGCCGTCCTGGACCGAGCGCAGCACTACGGCGGTGCTGGGTAACTGGAAGCTTCCGTTGCCGCGGGGAACCACAGTGATCCACGGCCATGAGCGCGATGCCGGCTACCTTGTCGTGACGGGATCCACTGCCGTCTGCATCGCACAGTCGGAGGGTAAGCACCCTATCCTGGCCGGTGAAGCTTTCTACAAGACCATCAATCCTTCAGGTGTTCCGCCTGATGTTTCCGAAGGCTGGTACCTGCAAATTGCAGCCGCCATCGCGCGCACCGGCACGGCCAGCGTGATCTACAAATTCAGCAATGGCAATGCGCAGCTCAGCAAATACTGGATCGAGCCGGCTTCTTCCTCGCCTTCGAGCCTGAGCTACTGGACCGAATTCAAGCGCGCCGGCGAATGGTCTGCGGCGCCCTCGGACATCGTGCTCTCGCACCCGGCACTTGCCAGCGTTTCTTCCATCAAGTACGGCTCACAATTCTCCAAGCCGTTCCTGAGCCACCGGTTCAATTGACATGGATCCATTGATGACAGTTCCTGCTCTCCATACTTCCGCCCTGACCTCCCTGCCCCTGCTCGCGCGTGGCAAGGTGCGCGACAACTACGCCGTGGGTAAAGACAGGCTGCTGATGGTGGCCAGCGACCGGCTGAGTGCATTCGATGTCATCCTGGGTGAGCCGATTCCCGGCAAGGGCGCGCTGCTCACGCAGATGGCGCTGTTCTGGTTTGGCAAGCTCGGCCACATCTGCCCCAACCACTTGACCGGCGAGACGCCCGAAAGCGTGGTCACGCCGGCCGAGGTGCCGCAGGTCGTGAACCGCTCCATGCTGGTCAAGCGCCTCAAGCCCATCCCGGTCGAAGCCGTGGTGCGCGGCTACCTGGCCGGCAGCGGCTGGAAGGAATACCAGGAGAGCCAGGCCGTCTGCGGCGTACCGCTACCCGCGGGCCTGAAGAACGCCGGCAAACTGCCCGAGCCCATCTTCACACCGGCCGCCAAAGCCGAAGCCGGCGAGCACGACGAAAACATCAGTTACGAGCAGGTCGTCAAGGTTGTGGGCCCCGAACTCGCCGCGCAGATTAAAAAGATCAGCATCGAGATCTATAGCACCGCCGCCGCCTTCGCCTTGACCAAGGGCATCATCATTGCCGACACCAAATTCGAATTCGGCCTTGATGAGAATGGCGTGCTTACGCTGATGGACGAGGTACTGACACCGGATTCGTCACGCTACTGGCCGATTGAAGGCTATGAAGCGGCCTACGCGGCTGGCCAGAACCCGCCCAGCTACGACAAGCAGTTTGTGCGCGACTGGCTTGAAAGCGTACGCATCAACGGCAAGCCCTGGGACAAAACCCCGCCTGCGCCGCACCTGCCGGCCGATGTGGTTGCCAAGACCGCTGCCAAGTACCAGGAAGCCTTGGCCCGCCTGACGGCCTGAGGCACGGCAGCAGTCGCCGGCGCTCTCCATGGAGTTCCTGCTCGAGTTGCTGTTCGAATTTTTCGGTGAACTGTTTTTGCAGCTCTTCGGTGAGTTTTTTGGCGGTGTTTTCAAGGCGGCCTGGTACAAGCTGCACGGACGCGACCATGAGCTCACTCCCGTGCAGGAAGCTGCCTGGTCTGTGGCTACAGGTGTTGGCGCCGGCCTCCTCACCGTGCTGGTGGTGCCTCATCTGGCGATTCGCCTGCACTGGCTGCAAATTCTCAATCTGCTGCTTGCCCCTTTGCTGGCGGGGCTGCTGGTCGAAAGGGCTCGTGCGTGGCGCGAATCGCGCCGTGAATTCAGCGTTGAGGTGGCAGGCTATGCCGCGCTGTTCGGGTTTGCTTTTGCCTTGACGCGCTGGCTGTTTGGCCAATAAGCCCTAGCTCAAGACGACGCTGCTGAGGCGCCGACGGTACGTCGCCACGGTCGCATCTTCCGGCGGGATTTGCCCATCAGCCACCTTGGGCTTGGGCGCTTCCATGACGTCGAGCACGGCGATGTAGGTCTTGCGGGCCAGGTCTTCGCTCCAGGCCTTGTCGCGCATCAGGATTTCCAGCAACTCGTCCAGCGCCTCGGTCCAGCGCTGCTGTGCCATGAGCCAGCGGGCTTTGTCAAAACGTGCTTCGAAGTCGCGTTTGTTGGCCGTAATCTTTGCATCAAAACCGGCTGCGGCGCCCACTCCATAAGCGCCGGCAGCTACAAAATCCATAGCATCCATCCAGCGCTTGAGCGAGTCAAAACGCCGCACCACCGTGGTCTGGGCGATCACCGGCGCAAACGCCACCTTGGCGTCGTCTTCGCGGCCCAGCTGCAGCAGCAGCTTCACATAGTCAAAGCGGGCGTTGTCGTCGGCCGGGTTGGCGGCGACGGCATGCTGGAGTTTTTCCAGCACGGCAGTGGGGTCCGTGCTTTCTTCTTCGAGCGCGAGTTCCTGCTCTTCGGGCTGCTCTTCAGCCGGCGGCAAATGCTTGTCGAGAAATTCCTTGACCTTGCCTTCGGGCAGGGCGCCGGCAAAACCGTCCACCGGCTGGCCGTTCATCATCAATATGCAGGTGGGGATGCTCCGGATGCCGAAAGCGGCACCCAGTTGCTGCTCCTGGTCGGAGTCGATCTTGACCAGCTTGAAGCGCCCGGCATATTCCACTTCCACTTTTTCAAGGATGGGCCCGAGCGACTTGCAGGGGCCGCACCAGGGCGCCCAGAAGTCGATCAGCACAGGCGTGGTMATGGATGCGGCAACGACTTCCGCTTCAAAGTTGGCAATGGTGACGTCGATCATGGTCTGGCAGAGTTGGGGTATCGGGGCCGGTTTTCAACCGGGTCGGCGCAGCTGGACGCCTGAGAGGCAAGAGCGTAGCACGCACGGCCCGGCCCTTGCGGTGGCCTGCCCTTAAAATCATGGGGTTAGAACCTGCAACCCGGCCTTGAAGGTCCCCGCATGACAACAAGCAACAATTCGGCAAAACCCCTGGTGGGTGTGGTGATGGGCTCCAGCAGCGACTGGGAGACCATGCAGCACGCCGTGCAGATCCTGACGCAATTCGGCATTGCGCACGAAGCCCGGGTGGTGTCGGCCCACCGTATGCCCGACGAGCTGTTTGCCTATGCCGAAGGTGCCGGCGGTCGCGGCTTGCAGGCCATCATTGCCGGCGCTGGCGGCGCAGCGCACCTGCCCGGCATGCTGGCCGCCAAAACCACTGTGCCGGTGCTGGGCGTTCCCGTGGCCAGCAAGCATTTGCAGGGCGTGGACTCGCTGCACAGCATCGTGCAGATGCCCAAGGGCATTCCGGTCGCCACCTTTGCCATCGGCAACGCCGGCGCAGCCAATGCAGCCCTGTTCGCGGTGGCCATGCTGGCCCTGCACAACCCGGCGCTGGCCGCCCAATTGCAGGCTTTCCGTGCAGAGCAAACCGCTGCCGCGCACGCCATGACGTTGCCGCCCGCATGACCGCCTCCACCTCTTCCCGGGCCGCCTCCAGCCTGCCGGAGTTGCCTATTTTTCCCGGCACGGCCTCGGCCTCCAGCCAGCCCGCTACCCTCGGCGTGATGGGCGGCGGCCAGCTGGGCCGCATGTTTGTGCATGCCGCGCAGCGCCTGGGTTATTTCACGGCGGTGCTGGACCCCGATCCGCAAAGCCCCGCGGGCCTGGTGAGCCATCACCACATCCAGGCCGGCTACAGCGATGAAAAAGGGCTGACCCAACTGGCCGCACTGTGCGCCGCCGTCACCACCGAATTTGAAAACGTGCCCGCCGGCGCGCTGCAGGCGCTGGCCGCCAGCCGGCCCGTGGCACCCGGCGCTGCCGCCGTGGCCATCGCGCAAAACCGCATCGAGGAAAAATCCCACTTCA
The DNA here is from genome assembly GCF_056406035.1 of Polaromonas sp. P1_E1_2. Taxonomy (NCBI): domain Bacteria; kingdom Pseudomonadati; phylum Pseudomonadota; class Betaproteobacteria; order Burkholderiales; family Comamonadaceae; genus Polaromonas; species Polaromonas sp. P1_E1_2. The sequence goes on from NZ_JBFUAZ010000046.1 coordinate 8,409, forward strand.
CCGCCAGCGCTGCTGAATCCGGCGTGCTGGCCGGCGTTACCTGCGCACCCTACGCCGTGATTGAAACAGCCGGGCAGCTGAAGGCCGTGCCGGCCGGCTTGCTGCCCGGCATCCTCAAGACCGCGCGCATGGGCTACGACGGCAAGGGCCAGGTCCGCGTCAAGAATGCGGACGAACTGGCCACCGCCTGGGCTGGCCTGAAGCAGGTGCCCTGTGTGCTCGAAAAAATGCTGCCGCTCAAGGCCGAGTGCTCGGTCATCGTGGCGCGCGGCTGGGACGGCAGCGTCGTGAGTTTTGCGCCCCAGCTGAATGTGCATGTCGACGGCATCCTCGCGGTGACGCAAGCTTATGAAGGAAATATGCCTGCAGCGCTTGCTGGTCGTGCGCAAGCAGCTACCAAAACCATAGCAAAACACATTGACTATGTCGGCGTGCTCTGCGTCGAGTTCTTCCTGGTGGACGACGGCAGCGCCGATGGCGCGCTCATCGTCAATGAAATGGCGCCACGCCCGCACAACAGCGGCCACTACACGATGGACGCCTGTGACGTGTCGCAGTTCGACCTGCAGGTGCATGCCATGGCCGGCCTGCCGCTGCCGCAGCCGCGCCAGCATTCACCGGCCATCATGCTCAACCTGCTGGGAGATGTGTGGTTTGACGCTCACGGAAAGATGCGCACGCCCGACTGGCAGGCCGTGCTGGCACTGCCCGGCACGCACCTGCATCTCTACGGCAAAACCGAAGCCCGCACCGGCCGCAAGATGGGCCATCTCAACATCACAGGCCCCGACGTCGCTTCAGTCAAGGCCACGGCACGCCAGGTTGCGTCCATCCTGGGCCTGCCCGGCCTGGACGCCCTCTGATGATTCTTCCCGGTACGGACCCTGAGGCCATTCTTGAAGCCGCACGCCGCATCCGGGCCGGCGGGCTGGTGGGCTTCCCGACGGAGACGGTGTACGGCCTGGGCGCCGACGCTTCCAGCGATCAAGCCGTCGCCGGAATTTTTGAAGCCAAGGGCCGACCGTCCGACCATCCGCTCATCGTGCACGTGGCCGATGCGGCACACGTAGACGCTTACGCCAGCAGCGTGCCGCCGTTTGCCGCGCGCCTGATGAAAGCCTTCTGGCCCGGGCCGCTCACCGTGATCCTGCCGCGCAAGGAAGGCGTGGCGGCGGCCGCGGCCGGCGGCCAGGATTCCATCGGCCTGCGCTGCCCCTCACACCCTGTCGCGCTGGCTTTTCTGAAGGCTTGCGACACCGGCGTGGCCGGCCCCAGCGCCAACCGTTTCGGCCGCGTCAGCCCCACCACCGCGCAGCACGTGCAGCAAGAGTTTGGCGACAGCCTGCTGGTGCTCGATGGCGGGCCCTGTGATGTCGGCATCGAGTCCAGCATCGTCGACTGCACGCGCGGGCGCCCCGTGCTGCTGCGCCCCGGCATCCTCACGCGCGCACAACTGGAAGCAGCATGCGGCGAAGCCGTACTGGGCAAGGACGAATTTGAGCAGCAAGCCCTGGGCGCAGGCGATGCGCCACGTGCTTCCGGCACGCTGGAAGCGCACTACGCGCCCGACGCCAAGGTGCGCCTGATGGACGCCGGCCCCATACAAACCGCACTCGATTTGCTGGGCGCCGACGCGGCCCACATCGCCGTCTTCGCGCGCAGCATCGTGCGCATCAAGTCCGACAAGGTGTTGTACCGCCGCATGCCCGACGATGCACTGGCCACCGCACAGCAACTGTTTGCCGTGTTGCGCGACTTTGATACCAAAGGCGTCAAGCTGATCTGGATTGAAAACCCGCCGGCCGATGCCGGGTGGGACGGTGTGCGCGACCGGCTGCAGCGGGCTGCCGCGAGCTGAGGCGCCCTTCCCGGGAGGCCGCTAAGGTGTTTGCCCAAATTTCGGGCATTGTGGCGCAATGCCGCGCCAAGCGGTGTTTTCGTCCACAAGTCCCGCCGCCATCAACAGCCTTGTCCACAGGCGGCAGGGATAACTTGCAGGCACTTCGACGAAGCATCCGTGCCTGCCGCGCGGGGCGTGTATGGCATCGGGCTATTCAGTCACCGCGCCCGTACACCAGCTTCATCACCAGAATGGCCAGCGCCAGCCCCAGCGTGACGGCGTTCGCCAGCACGATGGGCCAGGCGCCCGCCAGCACGCCGTAGGCCAGCCAGAGTGCCACGCCAACGGTAAAGGCGCTGTACATCGCCAGTGAAATGCCGCTGACATCGCGGCTGCGAAAGGTCAGCCAGGCCTGCGGCGCAAAGCTCGCCGTGGTCAGCACGGCTGCCAGAAAGCCCACGATGTCTGTGGCGTTCATCGCTTGCCCTCCTTGACGGCCCATTCCAGCATGGCGTCCAGTGCCGGGCGCGCAGCGGGCGCGTTCGGGTGGTTGATCAGCCCCACCACGATGTAGCGTGCGCCGCTGTCGCCATTGGCATAACCGGCAACCGCGGTCACGTCCCGCAGCGAGCCGGTCTTGACGAAAGCCAGTCCGGCCACCGGCCTGGCGCGTTCGCGCATGGTGGCGTCGGTGCCGGCCACYGGCAGCGAATCGGCGAGATCAGCGGCAAAAGGGCTTTTTGCGGCGTGCTGCAGCAGGGCCGACAGGCTGGCGGCGCTGATGCGTTCATCGCGGCTCAGGCCCGAGCCGTTGTCCATCACCGGGGGCGTGCTGCCGGGCAGGCTTTTGCGCCACCAGGCGGTGAGCGCTGCGCGCGCAGATTCAAGCGTGCCGGCCTTGGGCTGGCCCAGGCCGGCCCAAAGCCCGAGTGTCAAAAAGAGGTGCTGGGCCATGATGTTGTTGGAGTATTTGTTGACGTCGCGCACCATTTCCAGCAGTGGCGGCGACTGGTATTCAAACCGCACTGCGGCCTTTTCGCCCGAGAGGGTGCCGGTCCTGCGCAGCATGGCCAGCTCGGCCGGCGTGGCGTCGCGCACCGTTCCCGTCAGCAGGCCGCCCAGCTGGCGCCACGACCCTTCGATGGCGCGTGCCGCAAAGCTCACRGGGTCGGCATAGGCGCTGGGCCACACCTTTTCGCCGCAGGCCGAAGAATAGGTACCCAGGAATTCGATGTTGACGGGATTTTCAACACTGGCGCGCAGCTCGCTGCGCCAGTCGCCACAGCGCGCCACACGTACGATCGGCACGCTCGCGCCCACCTGCACACCTGCCAGCGGCGGCTCATAGCGCACCAGCGCGCGGCCGTTGGGCAGGTCCGGCGTGAAGGTCATCACGATGGTTTTGAAATTGATCAGCAGCGCATCGGGCCGGGCGTTGTAGGGGCGCAGCGGCTCGCCGTCAAATTCGCCCGGATCGGTGGGCGGCACGCTGAAGGCGCTGCGGTCCAGCACGATGTCGCCGCGGATCGCCCGCGCCCCGCCGGCCTGCACCTCGGCCAGCAGGGCCTGCAGGCGTTCAACGACCAGCTTGGGGTCGCCGCCGCCCTGCACCACCATGTTGCCGTTGAGCAGGCCGCCCGAGGTGCTGCCGTCCAGTATCACCTTCGTCTTCCAGGTGAAGTCGCGGCCCAGCGCGTCGAGCGCCGAATACGTGGTCACCAGTTTCATGACGGAGGCAGGGTTCATCGGCACATCGGCGCGCCAGCTCAGGCGCGGCACCGGTTTGCCGCTGCTGGCTTCCACCACCAGCATGGACACCGCATCGCGCGGTACCCTGGCGCGCGACAGGGCTTTTTCAATCGGGGCCGGCAGGCGTGCGGTTTGTGCCAGGCCGGGGCTTGCGGCCAGGGCTGCCATGGCCGCCAGGGCAGCCAGCGCAACAGTGTGTGTCGTGCGCGGGCGCAGCAAGTCGTGGGTCATGCGGGGATTATCGCGGTTGAGCGTTCTGCAAGGCATTGCCGGTGGGCGCCGGGGTGGCCGGCCATTGGCGCGGATAATCAGTGCCTACCCATCCGCCGCAGCCTCCGGGTACCCGCAGATTGCTATGAATTTAATAGCTGCTTGCGCCCGATATATAAAGGCCGGAGCCCGATTTAATGCCTGAACTTGTGAAATTCCTCGCTTTTGACACCAGCACCGACCGCATGTCCGTGGCGCTGACCGACGGTGCGCGTGTCTGGCAGCACAACGGCCCGGGCGGCGCGCAGGCTTCCACCACGCTGATCCCCGCCATCCTGGCGCTGCTGGCCGAGGCTGGCCTGGCGCTGGGCGAGCTGGATGCCATCGCCTTCGGGCGCGGCCCCGGCTCCTTTACCGGCCTGCGCACGGCCTGCGCGGTGGCGCAAGGCCTGGCGCTGGGCGCCAACCAGGGCGCCGGCATTCCCGTGCTGCCTGTCGACACGCTGATGGCTGTGGCCGAAGAAGCGCGCTTTCAGCAGCAGGGTGATGGCGATGCGACCCTGCGCGTCACCGCGCTGCTGGATGCGCGCATGGACGAAATGTATGTGCAGGGTTTTGAGTTCAGCGGCGGGCACTGCCGGGCGCTCGGCGAATGCGGGCTGGTCCGGCCTGAAAACCTGGTGCCTGACACTGCGGCCGGTTTGTTCGCGGGCAATGTTTTTGCGGTATACGCCGGGCGGTTGCCGGACAGCCTTGCGGCATTTGCGCAGGCCGAGGCCCTGCCCACCGCCACCGCCATGCTGCGCCTGGCGCCGCAGCTGGCTGCTGCCGGGCTGTGCGTCAGCGCCGACCTCGCCCTGCCGCTCTACGTTCGCGATAAAGTAGCGCTGACCACCGAAGAGCGCGACCAGGTCAAGGCCGCCAAGCTGGCCGCCGCTCCACCCCTTTCATGAACGCCATCCTCAAGCCCCTCGAAGCCCAGTTCGAAGCCATGACAACTGCATGGCTGGATGAGGTGGTGCGCGTGGAAAAAACCGCGTACGACCACCCCTGGACGCACGGCAATTTCAACGATTCGCTCAACGCCGGCTACCAGGCGCAACTGCTCACCGCCGGCAATGCGCCCGCCGCCGTGCTGCTGGGCTATTTTGTGGCCATGAAGGRCGTTGACGAAGTACACCTGCTCAACATCACCGTGGCCCCCGAACACCAGCGCCAGGGCTGGGCCCGCATCATGCTGGATGCGCTGGCCCTCTGGTCGCGCGGAGAGGGCGCGCAGTGGCTGTGGCTGGAAGTGCGCGTGAGCAATGTGCGGGCCAAGGCCATCTATGAACGCTACGGCTTTCGCCATGTCGGCACGCGCCGCAACTACTACCCGGACGGCGCTTCCACGCGCGAAGATGCGGTCGTCATGAGCCTGGCGCTATGAGCCTGGACCTCGACAAACGCCAGCGCGCCATGCTGCGCGAAATGGGTGTACGCGTGTGGTTGCCGGTCGCTGCTGCGCCTGCTGAAGCTGCCGTTGCTACTGATTTGGTAGCTGCTGGCGCACAGTCAGTAACGCCTGCAAGTGAATTTGATCAAAAAGTCAGTGCACCTTCCACGTCCGCTACGCCGCGTGAGGTTGCGCCGCCCGTGCGGCCCGTGCAGGCGCCGGTTCGCCCGCTGGCCGAAGCGCGCGAAACCGCTGCACCCGGCACGACGGCAGCGTGGCGCATGGGCAACGCGCAAGCCCTGT
>NZ_JBFUAZ010000047.1:0-13182 GCF_056406035.1 Polaromonas sp. P1_E1_2
GTCCAGCGCAACGACTTTCATGGCAGTGCTTCCAGCGGCGTTTTGCTGCAGCTCGCCCGCCCGGTCCTGCGGGACGGAGAAGACCACGTCAATCGGGCTGACCTGGGTAATCAGCGCAATGCCGTTGGCGTCGCTATTGCTCACCACATTGCCGATGTCCACAGTGCGCAGGCCCACGCGCCCGCTGACGGGCGCCACCACGCGGGTGTAGCCCAGGTTGAGCCGCGCTGTGCCTTCATTGGCCTTGTCGATGACGACTGTGCCTTCCAGCTGCTTGACCAGTGCAGCCTGCGTGTCGACTTCCTGCCGTGCAATCGAGTCCTGCTCGAGCAGGGTCTTGAAGCGCTGCAGGGTGACGCGGGCGCTGTCAAGTTGCGCCTCGTCGCGCTGGCGCTGGCCCACGGCCTGCATCAGCGCCATTTCAAACTGGCGCGGGTCGATGGTGGCCAGAAGTTCACCGGCCTTGACCATCTGGCCTTCCTTGAACAAAACCTTTTCCATCACGCCGGAAACCTGTGGCCGCACCCTGACCGTGGCCTGGGGAGTGACGGTGCCCARGGCTTCCAGGACGATCGGGATGCTGGCCTTCTCGGCSGTGGCGACGCCTACCGTGGTGGCYGGTGCRCCGCGCCTGAAGGCTCCGCCAGGACCGCCCGGGCCGCCGCCSGTYKGRGTGTCTGTGGARGGGTGGGTSAGGTGCCAGGCCAGCCAGCCGGTGCCGGCCAGTGCCAGCACGGCGATCACGCTGCCGATGATGGACGCGCGGCGGCTTAGTCTTCTACGGGATGGGGTAGGGGCGCCGCTTTCCGGCGTCTCGGCTTTCGGGTCCATCAGCTGTCCTTGGTGCCCGCTGCGCCAGACGGGCCGGCACAGCATTTTTTTGTGTTTGATGGTGATTCATGCGCCGGCAGCCAAAGCCCTCGGGTCCACCTGACGGCGCTCAATAATTATCACTGCAAGCCTCGGCGGCGCAGATAAAGCGCCTGAAAGAGGCGCGTAAATATCCGGTAAAGCGGCGATTGGCCTACACGACTTCGGGCAATAACAGGTGCGGGGCTTGAGTTTGCCGATTGCTATCGTTTTAATAGCTGCTTGCGCCCGTTGCTATTGGGCTGCAGCCATTCTTTCCAGATACCGGTCAGATTCCGGTATTTAGCCCAGCAGCGCCGCCGCTTCGGCGAACGACGGCATGCCATCGATGGCACCGTGCCGCGTGACCGACAGTGCGGCAGCCGCATTGGCCCACTGCATGGCAGCAGGCAGCATTTCTCCGCGTGCCAGCGCAGCGGCCAGCGCGCCGGTGAAGGTGTCGCCCGCGCCTATGGTGTCGCACACGGCCATGCGGCGGCCCGGCAGCGAAACGGGCGGCTTGCCGGCCTGGTAGAGCCGGCAGCCGGAAGCGCCCAGCGTGACGAGCACGGCGCGTGTACCACGGTTGAGCAACTGCAGGGCAGCGTCGTCCACCGAACCGGCATGCGCTGCACCGGCCAGCAGGTAGAGTTCGTTTTCATTGGGCGTGAGCACATCGACCAGCGCCAGAAGTTCGTCAGGCAGCGGTCGCGCAGGTGCGGGGTTCAGTATGGTGATGGCGCCTGCCCCGCGGGCCAGGCGAAAGGCTTCCAGCGTGGCGTCTGCAGGCACCTCGCACGAAGCCATCACGACGCGGCAAGCGCCCAACACCTGCTGCGCGGCCTGCGCATGCCGCGCGGCCAGGCCTTTGCCGGCACCGGGATACACCGCAATGCTGTTGTCGCCGTCCTCGTAGACGAGGATTTGCGCAACGCCGCTGCGCTCACCGGCTACTTGCTCGACGTGTGTGGTGGCTATGCCTTCGTCCTGCCAAAGCTTCATCCCCATGCGCCCGAAGTCGTCGTCCCCGATACGTGCGATCAGTGCCACGCGCGCACCTTGTCGGGCAGCGGCCACTGCCGCATTGCTGCCCTTGCCGCCCGGGCTGATGCTGAAATCGCTGGCCATCAGCGTTTCCCCGCGCGCGATGGGCCGCTCGACGCGGGAGATCAGGTCGGCGTTCCAGCTGGCAACGCAAACGACATCGGTATTCACAACGTCATTCATACCGTAGTCTCTGGAGTGAAGCGCCGATCTGGGGCATGGGCGGGTGCCACCAAGCAGACGCCGCGGAACCGGCTTTGCCGGGCCGCAGGTGTCGCCCCCTCGAGGGGGAGGCGCCGCAGGCGCTTCGGGGGGGAGTCATTATTTCGCTCCATAACCCATGGTTTGCGGCAGCCAGAGGACGATCTGCGGAAAGCAAGTCATGGCCAGCAACAGCAGCAGCAGCATGACGAGGAAAGGCCAGCCTTCCTTCATCATTTCGCCGATAGGGATGCCGGTAAGGGCCTTGGTCACGAATAGCAGCATGCCGAAAGGCGGGTGGATCAGGCCGATCATCATGTTGAGCACGACCAGCACGCCGAAGTGCACCAGGTCCACGCCCAGCAGCTTGGCCGCCGGCAGCAGCATGGGCACAAACACCAGCAGCAGCACTGACACATCGAGGAAGCAGCCCAGCACCAGGAACATGACGTTCACCATCAGCAAAAAGCCGATCTGCGAAAAATGCATGCTGTCGACCCACGCGGCCATGGCCTGCGGCACGCCTTCGGCGGTGAAGGCGTAGTTGAGCATGAAGGAGCCGGCCAGGATCATGGTGATCACCGCGCTGGCGCGTGTGGATTCCATCACCACGACCCAGAAGCTGCGCCACGTCAATGCGCGGAACACCAGCGCCGCCAGGATCAATGCATGCAGCGCGGCCACGGCGGCGGCTTCGGTCGGCGTGAAGATGCCGGAGTAAATGCCGCCCAGCAGCACGATGGGCATCGACAACGGCAGCGCACCACGAAAGATCAGGCCGGCCCATTCCGAGCGTGGCACAGGTTCGTCGCGCGGCATGTTGCGCTTTTTGGCGATGACAGCGACCACGCCCATCATCAGCCCGGCCATCAGGAAGCCCGGCACCACGCCACCCAGAAAGAGGGCACCGACCGAAGCGCCCGACACCAGTGCGTAAATCACCATGGGGATAGACGGCGGGATGATGGGGCCCAGCGTGGCGCTGGCCACCACCACCGCGCCAGCAAAGCCGCGCGTGTATTCCGGTTTTTTCAGCATCTGGCGAATCGTGACCAGGCCGGGACCGGCCGCGTCGGCGATGGCGCTGCCGCTCATGCCCGAGAAAATCACGCTGACCAGAATGTCCACCTGCGCCAGGCCGCCGCGAAAGCGGCCCACCAGGATGCGGCAAAAGTCAAAGATCCGTTCACTGACTGTGCCGGCATTCATGATGTTGGCGGCGAACACAAAAAGCGGCACTGCCAGCAGCACGTAGCTGTTGTAAAGGCCGTTGCCGATCTGCTCGGCCACCAGGCCGATGTCCTGTCCCTTGACTGCAAGGTAGCCGATGCCCGCCGCGATCATCGAAAAACCGATGGGCATGCGCAGCAGCATGCCGCCCGCCAGCACCCCAACCAATACCCAGATAGCGCTTGTCATATCCGCAGCTCCGCTTCAAGACCCTTGCCACGGATCGCGTTCCAGATCGCCCAGGCCGAGCGCACCGCCAGAGCRGCRAGCAGCAGCACAAAAGGCATGAAAACCCATTGGAAAGACACGCCCAGCACGGGCGTTCCTTCGCGGGCCATGAARTGCACATAGTCCCAGCAGCCCGGAATGCCCCAAGCCGCCAGGCCGCCCACCAGCAGGTTGCCGGTAATCGCCATGGCTTGCCGGCCGCGGTAGGGCATGTTATTCCAGACCAGGTCGAACACCACATGCTCGCGCTCGGGCACCACCACGGCGGCGGCCCACAGAATGACCCAGACATAGAGGATCACGGCTGCCTCGTCCGTCCAGGCCAGCGGTTTGTTGAAGGCAAAACGCGCCGTGATCTGGATCACGAACACGATGAACAGGGTCAGGAAGAGTCCGCCGCCAATCAGGTTGGCGGTTTTTTGGAGCCAGCTTTTCATGGTTGTTTCAGGGTGGTCCGCTCGACTTACTTGGTGGCGTTGATGCGCTCAAGCAGGCCTTTGGGCCAGACCTTGGCGTACTCGGAGTTGAGGTAAGTCGTCTGCACTGTTTTGCGGAAAGCGTCCACATCCGGCGTGGTGACAGTGAGGCCTTCTTTCTTGAAGAACTCGACGAGCTGGCCTTCTTCCTTGATGCGGTTTTCATTGTTGTAGGCGGAAGCGGCCTGTGCGGCGGCTTTGACCTTGGTCTTTTGCGCCGGACTCATCGCGTTGTAAGCCTTGTTCGAAATCGCGATGAAGATCCCGTCCACCAGGTGGCTGGTCAGTACGATCTGCTTGGTCACTTCATAGAACTTCGCAGCGCGCACGGAGGGCAGGGGGTTGTCCTGGCCGTCGATGGTGCCGGTCTTCAGGCCCAGGTAGACCTCGCCAAAGGCCAGCGGCGTCGGCGTGGCGCCCAGTGCCTCACCCAGGAACAGCCATTCCTTGGAGCCTGGCATGCGCAGCTTCACACCCTTGAGGTCGGCGGGAACCTTGACGTTGCGGGCCTCACGCAGGTTGACCTGACGTGTGCCGAGGTACACGGTGGACAGCGGCGTCACTTCCATTTTCTCGGAAACCATCTTGAACATCTCGGTGCCGATGGGGCCGTTGAACACCTTTTGCTGGTGGTCCGGGTCGCGCACGATGTAGCCGGCCGTGAAGATCGAGAACTCGGGAACCAGTTTGGCGATGTCAAAAGCGGAAATCGACGACAGCTCAAGGTTTCCGCGCGCCATGGCGGCGGGCTCTGTGCCCTGCTTGAAGAGCGATGCGTTCAGGTTGATCTGCACATCGAACTCGCCGGGCGCGCTCTTTTCAAGGTTCTCCTTGAAGACGGTCCACATCTTGGCGTGCCAGTCATCGGGCACGGCCGGCGTGGAAACGCGCAGCACGACCTTGTTCTGTGCCTGTGCGGCGGGCAGCAGGGCGCCCATCAGCAGCACGGCGGAAGCGGTGCCCAGCAGGCTGCGGCGGAAAATACCTTTGAGGGAAGCTGTCATGTTGTCTCCTTTGTCGTTACTTTGTCGTGAAGTCGCGTGAAATTATTGAAACCGTACCGGGACCAGCCCGGCGTGGCGTCACTCGGATTTTGTATTAATCCCGAAGGCGCTGATGGTTTTTTCCAGCGCCGTGTATTCGTCGGTTGTCAAAGCCACCAGCGGTGCGCGCACGCGCAGCCAGGTCTTGTCGCCGCTCAGCATGGCCATGATCCCCTTGAGTGCGGGCATCAGCGAATAGGGGCCCAGCATGCCGATGAGCTCGACAACGCGCTCGCGTTCGGCGGGCGTGCTGGGGGCGTCGGGTTCTGTGACCAGCCGCTTGACCAGTCGCGGCATGAAATTGGCCAGGCCGCTGATGGCGCCGGTGCTGCCGCGGCGGCCCATCTCCGGCAGGTCGGGTTCAAAACCGACGTAGACCGTGATGTCTTTCATGAACGCGTCGGACAGGCCGACCGAGTGCGCGGTGGTGCAGGCGCTGTCCTTGATGCCGACGATGGTGTCCGGGTACTGCTTCTTGAGCGTGCTGATCACATGGTGCGACAGCGGAACGCCCGTGACCTGGGGGATGTGATACAGGTACAGCTTGAAAGGCGTGCCGGCCATGCCGTCGATCACATAGCGGTAGCTGTCGATGACGCCCTGGTCAGACACGCCCTTGAGGAAAAACGGCGGCAGCATCAGGCAGCCGTGCACCCCCGCCTTGACGGCGTGGCGCGTCAGCTCCAGCGTTTCGGGCAGGGCGGCGCAGCTGGTTGACACCATGATCTGCGCGGCCGGAATGCCGTTCTTGATGAGCTGCTCAATGGCTTCCTTGCGCTCGGCCAGAGAGAATGATGGCCCTTCGCCGGTGGTGCCAAAAGCCGTGACACCAGGGCAGCCGTTGGCAATCAGGTGCTTGCAGTGGGCGGCAAATTTGGCGTGGTCAATGCTGAGGTCGGCATTGAGCGGTGTGAGCAGGGCAGGCCAGATGCCGCGGAATGCGGCGTTGGGGGCTGCGGGGGAAATCGTCATTCAGGGTTCTCCAAAGACCACGGCATATCGGGCCGCGGCAGTCCTAGCACACGTCGGTGCGCGCTTTCAATGTGGTGGCTCAGGCGTTCGATCACGGCAGGCGCGTCGCGCCGCTTGAGGGCGTCGATAAACCAGAGGTGCTCTTCCATGGCGGGAATCAGCACGTCGGGTGAAAGGGTCGAGCCTTCGAGCTTGATCAGTCGCACGCGCAGGCTGTTGATGCGGTAGACCTCGGAGATCAGCTCGTTGCCCAGTGCGTCGATCATCAGGTCGTGCAGGCCCCAATCCACCGCGGTGGCGTCCTTGAGCAGGCTGTCGTCAATGGCCTTTTTCCGCGCACGCTTGACGATGTTCAGGTGCGCCTGCTCGATGGCTGCGAGGTCGGCATCGGACACGGTGGTGACAAAACGGATGGCGGCCTCGCGCTCCAGCAGGCGGCGCAGCTGAAAGGCGTTGTTGATCAGTTTCAGATCTACGTGAGCGACCTGCAGGCCGCGCTGCGGCACGGTCTTGAGCAGGCCCTCGGCCTCCAGGCGGGGAATGAGCTCACGCACGGCACCCAGCGGCATACCCAGCAGCTGCATTAGTTCGCGCTGCGAAACAAACTGCCCGGGGCGAATGTTGGCATCGACGATCTGCTGCTGAAAGCTCTCATAGGCCTGCGCACGCAGGCTGATGGGCGGGCTGTGGGGGGCTTGCGCCGCGTTCACGGTCAGCTCGCGTCGCTGGATATGACGCCCTTGCGCAGCAGGATGTTGCCGTACTTGCGCTGCTCGCCCGTCTGCAGGATCAGGAAGGCCGCTTCGGTGCGCGCATAAAACTCAAACCGTTCCAGCGTGGCGGCGGGCCGCTCGGCCGCCTGGGCCAGCAGCGCGGAAAATTCGGCGACAGGGGCGGGCACAGCGCCGGCATCACCGACCACCTGCATCGTCCAGGCAACGTCGCGCACGTAGCTGTCCAGCGGCAGAAGTTGCAGCACGGCCTGCAATGCCTGCGGCGACGTGACACCCGCCAGCTGCACCAGCCGGGCGCCGCCCCGGGCCGCCACGGCAGCGGCAGGAAAGTTGGCGTCCACGATGGCGACGTCATCTCCATGGCCCATGCTGCAAAGTCCATGCAATGCGTCAGGGGTCAACAGTGGCGGAATATTCTTGAGCATGCGTTGGGGACGAGGTAGTGATAGGCAATAGCCCAGATCCGCCCGGCTTTTCAGGCTGCGGGTTTCTCCGGGTTGGATGACTGACATGTTAGCTATAACATTGCTGAACTTTTATTGGTGTTTACCCGGAACTGCGGTTTTACCGGCATGTTGAAATGACTTCCACCTCTTCCAGTCCCACATCCCTTCGGCTCGGGCTCGGCGGCGCGCCGCTGGGGAACCTGTTTTCGGCCGTCAGCAACGAAGAGGCGAAGGCGCTGGTGGATGCCGCCTGGGCTGGCGGCTGCCGCAGTTTTGACACGGCACCGCATTACGGTCATGGGCTGTCGGAGCGGCGGATGGGCGATGCACTGCGTTCCCGGCCACGGGACAGCTTCACCCTGTCCAGCAAGGTCGGCCGCATCCTGACACCCGACGGGCATGCCGCGACCGCCCAGCACGGCTATGTCGACATCCTGCCTTTTAACCAGCATTGGGACTTCAGCGTCGCGGGCACGCGCCGCAGCGTGGAAGACAGCCTCCAGCGGCTGGGCATGTCGCGGCTCGACAGTGTCTACATTCACGATCCGGACGTCCAAACCCATGGCGCCAACGCCGGGGCCGTGCTGCGCCAGCTGATCGATGAAACGCTGCCTGCGCTGCAGCAATTGAAGCGCGAAGGCCTTGTGCGCGCCATCGGGCTCGGCACCAATGATGTCGGCGTCGTGCTGGACGTGTTGCGCGAAGCCGATCTGGATGTGCTGATGCTGGCAGGCCGCTACAGCCTGCTGGACCACAGTGCGCTGCCTGTTTTGCTGCCGCAGTGCCTGGCGCGCGGCGTGCGCATCGCACTGGGTGGTGCGTTTAACTCGGGCATTCTTGCTACCGGGACGCGCGGCGGTGCTGCAACTTTCAACTACGCGCCGGCCGCGCACGAATGGCTGGAGCGGACCGCGAAAATTGAAGGGGTTTGTGAAGCGCACGGTGTTCCACTGCGCGCCGCTGCGCTGCAGTTTCCGCTGGCACACCCGGCCGTGCACAGCCTCATGCTGGGTGCCCGCAAAGCCGGCGAATGGACGGACGCCGTGGCCATGATGGCGCACCCCATCCCGCCGGAGTTCTGGACAGCGCTGCGCACGCAGGGCCTGCTGCCCGCCGAGGTGCTGACGCCATGACATCGTTTCCGGTGATTGACGCGCACTTTCATTGCTGGCAGCTGGCGCGTGATGACTACGGCTGGCTGACACCGGAGCTGGCGCCGATCTACCGCGATGTGGCCGTGAAGGACTGGCAGGCGCAGTCTGCGCCATTGGGTGTGCGGGGCGGCGTGCTGGTGCAGGCCGCAGCCACTGAAGCCGAAACACATTTTTTGCTGGCCCAGGCCGATGCGAGCCCCGGTGTGCTGGGTGTGGTCGGCTGGGTGGACATGCTGGCGCCCGACGCACCTGCCCGCATAGCGGCGCTGGCCCGCCACCCCCGGCTCAAGGGACTGCGCCCGATGCTGCAGGACATTGCCGATGCGCAATGGATACTGCAGCCAGCGCTGGCGCCGGCCCTGCATGCGATGGTGGAATGCGGCCTGGTGTTCGATGCGCTGGTCAAGCCTGTGCACCTGCCGCATATCGTGACACTGGCGCGCCGGCACCCGGATTTGCGAATGGTGATAGACCATGCCGCCAAACCTGACATCGCTGCGGGCCAGTGGCAGCCCTGGGCCGACGACATGCTGCGCATTGCCGGCGAGACACAGGCCTATTGCAAACTGTCGGGCCTGATGACCGAGGCCGGGCCGAAGCCGRCTGCCGGCGCTGTCACGCGCTGGGGCAAGCGCGTGCTCAAAAGTTTTGGTGAGCAGCGTGTGGTGTGGGGCAGTGACTGGCCCGTGCTGGAACTGGCCGGCAGCTACGCGCAGTGGTGGGGCGAGACGCAACAATTGCTTGCGCCGCTCGACGTAGCGAGCCAGGCGGCTGTCATGGGTGGCAACGCCAGAGAGTTGTACTGGCTTTAAATCCCGGTTTGCGCTCTGCTTTGCGCGCCGTCTTTAGAATCATCCGATTGTCTGCACTGAAAGCGCATCGCGTGACCGAATCCACCAACCCTTCCGAAAGCCCGCTGCAGGTTTGCCGCGCCGACTACGGCAATCCCGTGCATGCCGCCGCTGTTGTGCAATTGCTCGACGCCTATGCGCAAGACCCGGCCGGCGGCGCCAAGCCGCTCAGCGATTTTGCAAAGAAACATCTCGTCAGTGAACTCGCCAAACGCCCGCATGCCTTCAGCGTGCTGGCCTTTAGTGGCGAGAAGGCTGTCGGCCTCATCAACTGCATTGAAGGTTTTTCCACCTTCGCCTGCCGCCCGCTCGTCAACATCCACGACGTGGCCGTGCTGCCCGGCCACCGTGGCCAGCGTATCGGCGAGCAGATGCTCGCGCTGGTGGACGAGATTTCACGCGAACGCGGCGCCTGCAAACTGACGCTGGAGGTACTGCAAGGCAACCGCAGCGCCATCAAGCTTTATGAGCGCATCGGTTTTGCCGGCTATCAGCTGGATCCGGCCATGGGCCAGGCGCAGTTTCTCCAGAAGTGGCTGGATTGACGATTTCAGGCGCTTTGGCTGGCCGGGCGGGACGGATCCCGCAGCAACATCAACGCCGCGAAAGCCACCAAGCCCAGCGCTGCTGAAAACCACAGCGCGCCGCTGCCAAAACGGTCAATCGCCAGGCCAAACAGCCAGGGCGCTGTGGCCTGCGCAAAGCGGGCTGGCACCATCAACAATCCCTGGCGCGCGCCGTAATCCCGCACGCCAAACAGCACCAGCGGCAGCGTGCCTTTGGCAATCGTCAGCACGCCATTGCCGGCGCCGTGCAGCACAGTGAACACCGCCCCTGCCGGGATGCCAAAAAACAGGAACACCACTGCGCCCAGCGTGTGCAGGCAGCCGGCCACCCGCGCTGACACCAGCGGGTGAATGTTGCGCAGCAGGCCATATTCGAGCAACCGGCCCGCAACCTGCGCGGGGCCCACAAGTCCGGCAAATATCAGTGCTGTGGCCAGTGGCACACCGTGGGCTTGCAACAACCGCGGCAGGTGTGCGGCCATGGCGGTACTGATGAACCAGGTGACGGCAAACACCAGCGCCAGTAGGACTGCGGTGCGGGCGGTGTTGGAGGCGGAAGAGGTGAGAGAAGAGGTGGATGGTGACGACGGAGCAGCGGGCACCAGGGCATCGGGCGGGCTTGCGTCTGAAGGAGCCTGGGTGGGAATGCCCGCCGCGGGCGAAGCCGGAAGCCGCCAGTTCAGCGGCAGCCCCACCAGCAAATGCAGCGCGGCCCAGGCCAGACAGGCCGCGCGCCAGCCCCATTCAAGCTCCAGCCAGGTCGACAAGGGCCAGCCCACCGTGCTGGCAAAACCAGCAAACAGGGTGATGCCGGTGATGGCGCCGCGCGCGTCTTTCCCGTACAGGTGAACCAGCGCGGCAAAGGCCGCTTCGTACAGGCCCGCGGCCATGGCCACGCCCAGAATCACCCAGCCGGCAAACAGGTCCATCGGCCCCTGCGCCATCGCAAGGACCACCAGCCCGGCGGCAAAAATCAGGCTGTTCGCGGCCAGCACCGGCCTTCCGCCGCGCTGGTCAATGGCTTTGCCCGCAGCCGGGCCCAGCAATGCGGAGACCACCAGCGCGGCAGAAAAAGCGGCAAACACGGTGGGCGTGCCGACGCCGAGGTCGCGCGCCATGGGCACCGCCAGAATTGCCGGCAGGTAGTAGCTGGAGGCCCACGCCAGCGTTTGTGCGATGCCCAGCTGGACGACGGTGGCAGAACGGCTTTTCGGTGTCACAGCCACAAGGGTACCAAGGACGGACGCGGCGCCTTGATTCGCTGCCTGCGTTTCAGCCTTGGCCCACGGCCTGCTGCCGGCCCAGCGCATGATGCAGGGCCACGCCCACCAACGCACCGGCAGCCTGGGCAGCCACAAAGCCCGCTGCACTGGCGGGCGCGATGCCGGCAAAACTGTCTGACAGCATGCGTCCCAACACGGCGGCCGGGTTGGCAAACGAGGTGCTGGCGGTGAACCAGTACGCTGCGCCGATGTAGCAGGCGACCAGCGCTGGCGCCTTGGCCGCAGGGGCGCGCAGCACGACAAGGATCAATCCGCCCGTGGCCACCGCTTCGGCCAGCCACTGACCCCAGCCGCTGCGCAGTTTGGTACTGAACTGCAGCACGCTCATGTCAAACATGGCGTGCGCCAGCCAGGCGCCGGCTACAGCACCCAGCAACTGGAGTGCTATGAAAAGAATAGCTGCTTGCGCTCGTCCCTTATGGGTTACAGGGCCTTTTGACCACATAACAAGGGTGACCAACGGATTGAAGTGCGCGCCACTGACCGGCCCGAGCAGCTCGATCAGCACATACAGCGCCCACACGGTGGCCAGTGTGTTGGCCAGCAGGGCCACACCCATGTTGCCGCCGCTCAAGCGCTCGGCCATGATGCCCGAGCCGATGACGGCGCAGAGCAGGGCAGCGGTGCCGACGAATTCCGCGAGGAGTTGCTGTGCTAAAGGCTTGGGGGCTTCTGCGGGAGTGATGTTTATCGCCTGGCTCATGAGCGGGCCAGATCACGCGCGCTGGTTTGCAGCATCAGCTTGTCAATATGGGCTGGCGGACGGTTGACCAGCAGATCCAGCCGGCGGCGAATGGCATGYAGGGTCTGGCGGAATGCTTCCAGTTTTTGTGCCTCCGTGCCGTCACCTTCGGACGGATCCGCATAACCCCAATGTGCAGTAGCGGGATGGCCTGGCCAGAAGGGGCAGGCCTCACCCGCCGCGTTGTCGCAAACCGTAATGACCAGATCCATGTGTGGTGCGTCTGGCAAGGCGAATTCGTCCCAGTTTTTGCTGCGCAGGCCTTCGATGGAAATGCCCGCGGTGCGCAGGGTCTGCAGCCCCAACGGATTGGGCTGCTGGTTTTCGCGCGGGCTGCTGCCTGCCGAGTAGCCTTTGAACCTGCCCTGGCCGATATGGTTCAACACGGCTTCGGCCAAGATGCTGCGGGCTGAATTGTGGGTGCACAGGAAAAGGACGTTGATGGGTTGCGTTGTCATGGGGGGCTTCTTCTCTTGGCCGTTGTTTAGCAGCAGGCTTTGGTGCCTTGGGCCGATCGTGGGGCTTCGGAAAGCTGTACGGTTGCTACAGTATTTGTAGCTGCTTGCRCACAGCAGGATTGGGCTGTGGCCTTATTTGGTGTGGGTTTCGACTCGCTGAAAACAGGAATGCTGTCCAGCGTGTGGAACTGCTCCCAGGCGATGCCCTGCGGGTCGGTCAGCCAGTATTTATCGCTGCGGGCATAGCAGCAGGTGGTGGGGCCTTCATCCAGCAGTGTCATGTCGGCGCGGGTGGCGCTGGCTTTCAGGGCCTGCAGCTCTTCGGGCCTGTCAACCTGAATGCCCAGATGGTCCACGCCGGGCGCACTCCCCCGGGTAGAGATGGCAAAGTTGACCGGCGGGTCGCTGAGCATCCACTTGGCGTAGTCGGCTTCGGTGCGGGCCGGCTGCTGGTCAAACATGGCCGAGTAAAAGGCGATGTTCTGCTCGAGATCTTTCACGTGGACGTGGACATGGAAGCGTTTCATGGGGCTCTCCTTGGGTGGTGGTGTTGGATTGGCTCTGTGGGTGATGGAGGTGTGGCGCGTAATCGCGTAGTGGCGTTCAGCAGTTGCTGCAATCGGCCTGGGTGGCTACCTCGCAAGTGCCGCCTTCGCAGCAGTGCTCTGTCAGGTAGCCGAGCAGCGCATTCATTTGCCCGAAGTTGGCGCGGTAGATCAGGTTGCGCCCGCGCGCCTCGCTGTTGACGAGGCCGGCGTGTGAGAGCTCTTTGAGATGGAAAGACAGGGCACTCGGTGCGACGCCCAGTTGTTCGGCCATCGCGCCCGGCGTCAATCCGTCAGGCCCGGCGACGACGAGGGCGCGGAACGCGCGCAGGCGCTGGGCTTGCGCCAGCGCTGCCAGGG
>NZ_JBFUAZ010000048.1:0-12981 GCF_056406035.1 Polaromonas sp. P1_E1_2
GGCTCGAACTGCTTGCCCAGCGCGTAATCCAGGCGCACCGCGCTGACCCCCACCCTTGTGCCGTAAGCGCCGACCGGCACGGTGTAGCCGGCACGGTATAAGGTCGAACCAGCCTGGTCGCTTTGCTGGGTGCTCAAGGCCAGCACGTCACCGCGCCCCAGCAGGTTGTTGAGATTGGCACTTAACGTGACACGCGCGGCACCAGCGGCGCGCGCACCATGGTTGTCTACGCTGACCGAGCCGTCGGCGCGCGGCCCTTTGCCCTGCACGGTGATCAGGACATCCGCCAGGCCCAGGCGATCTCCAGGCTCGACCGTAGCGCCGGCGTCGTACCCCGCCAGGTCGCGCAACAGCAACACCGGCTTGTCGAGTGCGTATTCGGTAACGGCGTCACCGGACCGCAGCTGGCCGCCCACCAGTTCTTCCGCGAACGTCTTTGAGATACCAGCGCCGTCGACACGCACAGTGACGCGGCCGACCCGCGCTTCGATGATGGTGATGGCGACAGTCCCGCCTTCTGCGGGAAACGCCTGCTCGGGCAGGTACGCCTGCGTGAGCAGATAGCCGTTCTGCCGGTAGAGCGCGCTGACGGCATTGGCGGCGTCTGTGAGGCCAGCCAGATCCGTGGACCGGTGGAGCCGGCTCGACAGCAAAGCCGCAAGTGCTTCACTGGAGAAAACGCTGTTGCCGGAAAAACTGAACGCCGCTGGCGTGATGCGCGCCGTTCCCGCCGCTGGCTCCGCAACCCGGGGTGGTGTCAGTTCAGGTAGTGGGCCGCTACGCGGGGGTAGCAGCGGTAACGAACCTTGCGGCTCCAGCAGCGTACCGGCATCGGGCCGCACGTCCACGCGGGCCTGCGCCAGCGCAGGGACGTTCAGGGCGATGCATGCGCCCAGAACCCCCCAGGCAAAAAGCCTGGATGCCAGAAAGACTGAACTGCGCAAGGAGCGACCCTTTCGGTGTACAAATGAAACAAAATGTTTTATTGGTTGTAGCGCTTTACCCTTACGCTGTCCAATATTTTCCGCTAAAGAACCTTTTATTTTCGCTGTAAGTGTTTGTTTTTACACGATTATTTTAGGATTTTGAGAAAATAAACGGGCACGCTCAATGTTCTTGGTTAAATGTAAGTAAATGTTGGAGCATTATTCCCACCGGCAGGCAGACAGAAGTGGCCGTCGGCCGCATGAAGAAGCGCCGGTCAATAGGAATAAGAAGAGAGAAGAGGAGGCAAAGAAGGGGGCGGCACTCATGGATCTGTGCCGGCCGGCAGCGCCAGTACTGGCGAGGGTTGGGCCAAAAGCCTGCGGGCAGCAGGCTCAGGCCCATGATTGCTATCTTTTTGAGAGCTGCTTGCGCACGCTCAGCAGGGATGACGAGTCATTTTGATGATCAACCAAGCGCAATTAATGGAACCGGTCCATCCGACCCGTTGAACGGCTTGCCTCGTGGACGGCTGCGACGGGAGTGCACAGCCGAAAAAGTCAGCGCCGCAGCCCGGTTGAGCGGCCTCGAAAAGGCCGGGGCTGGGGGTCCGTTGGGACTCCCCCTCGCTAAAGAAAAGAGAAGGGGAGGACGACATGCGCCAGTCCCGGGGGTCAGATCAGGCTGTGCCCCATACCTCGCGTGCGGTTTCGACCACCAGGCGCAGCTTGTTGCGTTGCGCTTCCACGGCGATGTTGTTGCCGTGCACTGTGCTGCTGAAGCCGCATTGCGGTGACAGCGCGAGCTGCTCCAGCGGTGCGTATTTCGCAGCGTCTTCAATGCGGCGTTTCAGGTCGTCCTTGCTTTCCATTTCACCGAACTTGGTGGTGACCAGGCCCAGCACCACGGTCTTGCCCTTGGGCAGGTAGCGCAGGGGCTTGAAATCGCCGCTGCGGCTGTCGTCGTACTCGAGGAAATAGGCGTCCAGGTCCATCTCCTTGAGCAGCGCCTCGGCCACCGGCTCGTAGTTGCCGGCCGCGGCGTGGGTGCTCTTGAAGTTGCCGCGGCACAGATGCATGGCCAGCGTCATGCCGGCGGGCTTTTGCGCGACCACCTTGTTGATGAATTTGGCGTAGCGGTGCGGCAGCTCATTGGGGTCGTCGCCGCGCTGGCGCGCCGCCTCACGCATTTTCTCGTCGCACAGGTAGGCCAGGTTGGTGTCGTCCATCTGCACATAAGTGCAACCGGCCGCGGCCAGGCTGCGCAACTCGTCGCCATAGGCTTTTGCCACGTCGTCGTAGAAAGCCGGATCGAGTTCGGGATAAGCCTCCTTGCTGATGCCGGCGCGGCCGCCGCGAAAGTGCAGCATCGTGGGCGAGGGAATGGTGACCTTGGGCGTGTTGCCMGCACTGACCTGGCTTTTCAGGTACTGGAAGTCGGCGAGCTGGATGTCCTTGACGTGGCGCACCTTGTCAATCACGCGCATCACCGGCGGCGCCAGTTCCATGCTGCCGTCGGGCCGCTGGATGGTGACCGGGATGTCGGTCTTCACGCCGCCGATCTGCTCCAGGAAGTCGATGTGGAAATAAGTGCGGCGGAATTCGCCGTCGGTAATGCTTTTGAGGCCCACGTCTTCCTGGAACTTCACGATTTCGGTGATGGCCTGGTCTTCGACCTTGCGCAGTTGTTCGGGCGTGATCTGGCCCTTGGCTTTTTGCTCGCGGGCTTCCAGCAGGTACTGCGGGCGCAGAAAGCTGCCGACATGGTCATAACGGGCGGGTAGCTTGGCGGTCATGGGAAAGTCTCCATCGGTTGCAGGCACAAACCCCCATGGTATTCCAGCAAAATCACCCCTCATTGAATACAGAAACTCCGTATTTTCCCTGAATTTCTCTATTTTTCTTGGCATTTTGGCAATTTATGTATACATTAAGTATCCATGAATGCCCAGAAATCGACTTTCCCCCTGAACGCTTGGTATGCCGCCGCTTATGACGTAGAGGTGGGCCGCACGCTGCTGGCGCGCACGATCTGCAAACAGAAGGTGGTGATGTTCCGCCGCACCGACGGCCAGGTCGCCGTACTGGAAGACGCCTGCTGGCACCGGCTGCTGCCGCTGTCCATGGGCACGCTGAACGGCGACGAGGTGACCTGCGGTTACCACGGCCTGGTCTATAACGCCCAAGGCCGCTGCACCCACATGCCCAGCCAGGAAACGCTGAACCCCTCGGCCTGCGTGCGCGCGTTTCCGGTGGTGGAAAAGCACCGCTTTGTCTGGATCTGGCCCGGCGACCCGGCCAAGGCCGACCCGGCGCTGGTGCCCGACATGCACTGGAACGACGACGCAGACTGGGCCGGCGACGGCAAGCTGATCACGGTGAAGTGCGACTACCGCCTGGTCGTCGACAACCTGATGGACCTGACCCACGAAACCTTTGTGCACGGCTCCAGCATCGGCCAGCGCGCCGTGGCCGAGGCGCCCTTTGTAGCCACGCACGGCGACCGCACGGCCACCGTCACGCGCTGGATGGAAAAAATCGACGCACCGCCGTTCTGGGCCGGGCAGATCGAGCATGCGCGCGGCTACAGGGGCAAGGTGGATCGCTGGCAGATCATCAAATTCGAAGCGCCCTGCACTGTGAACATCGACGTCGGCGTAGCCGAAGCCGGATCAGGCGCGCCACCCAAGGACGGCCAGCCGGGCGACCGCAGCAAGGGCGTCAATGGTTTTGTGCTGAACACGGTGACGCCAGAAACAGACGGCAGCTGCCACTATTTCTGGGCTTTCGCACGCAACTACTGCCTGGGTGAGCAGCGCCTGACGCACCAGCTGCGCGAGGGCGTGGCCGGCATCTTCCGCGAGGACGAACATGTGCTGGAGGCCCAGCAAATCGCCATCGACGAACACCCGGACCACCAGTTCTACAACCTCAACATCGATGCCGGCTCGATGTGGGCACGCCGCCTGATAGACGGACTGATCGCGAAAGAAAAACCACCAGCGCCTGTCATCGCTATCCGKCTGGCGGCCTGAGGCGGGGTCATTTTTATGCGAACCACAATCAATGCTATCAATTCAGTAGCTGCCGGCGCAGATTCTGACAGGGGTACAGGCCAAAACAGCCTTGAAAGTGCCCAGGTGCGGGCGCAGCTTCAGCTTCGCGAGATGATCCTGGCCGGCGAGTTGCCCGGCGGCGCGCGCATTGCCGAGCTGTCCATCGTTGAAAAGCTCGGCTTCTCGCGCACACCGATCCGCGCGGCATTGATGCGGCTGGAGCAGGAAGGCCTGCTGGAGTCGCTGCCCAATGGGGGCTACGCCGTGCGCACGTTTTCCGAACGCGATGTGTCCGAAGCGATCGAACTGCGCGGCACCATTGAAGGACTGTCGGCGCGGCTGGCCGCCGAGCGAGGCGCACCCACCGTGGTGCTGAACGAAGCCCGCGAATGCCTGGGCAAGATTGATGCGGTGCTCAGCCAGCCTGCGCTGGACGATGAGGCTTTCTCTTCCTACGTCGCGCTGAACGAACGGTTTCATGAACTGCTGGGTGAAATGGCTGGCAGCAGCGTGATTGCCAAGGAACTCGAACGCGTGTTCAGCCTGCCCTTTGCGTCGCCTTCGGGTTTCGTGGTGGTGCAGGCCAATTCCCCGGGCGCGCGCGACATGCTGGTCGTGGCGCAAGACCAGCACCGCCAGGTGCTCGACGCCATTGAGCAGCGCGAAGGCTCGCGCGCCGAAGCGATCATGCGCGAGCACTCACGCCTGGCCCAGCGCAACCTGCGCGCTGCCGTGGCCAGCCACAACCTGGACCAGATGCCTGGCGTGCGTCTAATTAGAAAGAAATGACGTTCCCCCCGAAGCGGCCTGCGGCCGCCTCCCCCCAGGGGGCGCCACCAGTGGCCCGGCAAAGCCGGTTCCACGGCGACCCTCGAATTGAAGAGATCACGGAAAACTGAATGAAAGCCACCTCCAGCTGGACCGATGCGGTCATTGAATCTTTTGAGGACCTCACGCCCACCGTGCGCGAGTTTCGCATCCGGCCCACGGGTGACGCAGCCACCGTGCAGCGCCACGAACCCGGCAGCCACCTGCAGGTGCAGCTGCTGGTGGACGGCAAGCCGCAGCTGCGCTCTTACTCGCTGGTTGGCGAGACCGATGCGCAAACGTATCGCATCGCCGTGAAGCGGCTGGACGACGGCCGCGGCGGTTCGCGCGCGATGTGGCAGCTGGCCGCCGGCGACCGGCTGCAGGTGAGCGGCCCACGCAACCATTTCCCGCTGGACTTCAACGCGCCAGCCTACCTGCTGGTGGCCGGCGGCATAGGTATCACGCCGCTGGTCGGCATGGCCGAAGTGCTGGCCGCCCGCTGTGCGCAGTCGGGCCGGCCGCTGCGCATGCTGTATGGCACGCGCAGTGAATCTGAACTGGCTTACGGCGAAACACTGCGGGCTTGCCTGGGCGAACGGCTTCATGTGGCCGTCGACGCGCGCATCGACTTTGCCGGCGAGATAGCGGCGCTGCCGGCGGGCGCGCAAATGTACGTCTGCGGCCCGGTGCCCATGCTGGACGCCGCGCGCCATGCCTGGGAGGCCTCGGGCCGGCCAGCGACTGACCTGCGTTACGAGACCTTCGGCAACAGCGGGCGGTATGCGCCGCAGGCTTTCCGGGTGCTGATTCCGCGCCACGCGCTGGACATCACCGTGCCGGCCGGTTGCAGCCTGCTGGACGCGCTGGAGCAGGCGGGCGTGGAAGCGGTGTCCGACTGCAAGCGCGGCGAATGCGGCCTGTGCACGCTGGACGTGCTGGCGGTGGACGGCGAGATCGACCACCGCGACGTCTTTCTGAGCGAGCACGAGAAACAGCAAAACACGCGCTTGTGCGCCTGTGTCTCGCGCGTGGTCGGTTCGGTGACGCTGGATTCTTCCTACCGGCCCGACGCGTGAGGGGACAACTTGTGTGCGATCACCGGGTCATGCGCGCGATGATCGCACAATCGACCGCGAACCAGCAGTGACCCCGTGAGCGGCAACCCACACAATGAAGCCATGGAGGGCATGGAGGTCATGGCCGATGTGTTCACATATCGAACATTTGTGCTGATACCGCACTCATACTAGACTCGCACCGGTTTGCAACCCGATGCCGGCAACCTGAACTCCGCCGCGTTTGACGCAGCAGCAAGAACTGAAAACCACCCAGGAGACAAGCATGAAAAAACGTACCTTCCTCACCGCCGCCGCGCTGTCGGCCGCGGCACTTGCCGCCGCCCCGGCACTGGCCCAGGACAACACCTTCAAGATCGGCCTGATCCTGCCGATGACGGGCCAGCAGGCCACCACGGGCCGGCAGATCGAGGCGGCCGTACGGCTTTACATGGCGCAGAACGGCGACAGCGTGGCGGGCAAGAAAATCCAGCTGATCGTGAAGGACGACACCTCGCTGCCGGACACCACACGCCGCCTGGCGCAGGAGCTGGTGGTCAACGACAAGGTCAACGTGCTGGCAGGCTTTGGCATCACGCCCTCGGCCCTGGCCACCGCGCCCATTGCGACGCAGTCCAAGACACCCATGGTGGTGATGGCCGCGGCAACATCCAGCATCACGCAGGCCTCCCCCTACATCGTGCGCAGCAGCTTCACCTTGCCGCAGGTTTCGGTCGCGCTGGCTGACTGGGCGCCCAAGAACGGCATCAAGACGGTGGTCACGCTGGTGTCCGATTACGGCCCCGGCATTGATGCCGAAAAATTCTTCAAGGACCGCCTGACCTTCAACGGCGGCCAGGTGACCGACGCGCTACGCGTGCCGCTGCGCAATCCCGACTTCGCGCCCTTCCTGCAAAAGGTGCGAGACAACAAGCCCGATGCGCTCTTCGTCTTTGTGCCCTCGGGCGCGGGCGCCGCGGTAATGAAGCAGTTTCTCGAACGCGGCCTGGACAAGGCCGGCATCCGGCTGATCGCCACCGGCGACGTGACGGACGACGACCAGCTCAACGACATGGGTGWCGGCGC
Source organism: Polaromonas sp. P1_E1_2 (assembly GCF_056406035.1). NCBI lineage: Bacteria > Pseudomonadati > Pseudomonadota > Betaproteobacteria > Burkholderiales > Comamonadaceae > Polaromonas > Polaromonas sp. P1_E1_2. Next base: position 6,931 of record NZ_JBFUAZ010000048.1, read on the forward strand.
GATCGGCGTGGTGACCTCCCACCACTATTCGGCGGCGCACCCCTCGGCCATGAACAAAAAATTCGTGGAAGCGTTTGCCAAAGCCAACAAGGGCCTGCGCCCCAACTTCATGGCCGTGGGTGGCTATGACGGCATGCGGGTAATTTACGAGGCGCTCAAAACCAGCAAGGGCCAGGGTGGCGGCGACGCGCTGCTCGAAGCCATGAAGGGCCAGCTCTTTGAAAGCCCGCGCGGCAAGATCTTCATCGACGCACAGACGCGCGACATCGTGCAGGACGTCTATCTGCGCAAGGTCGAGAAGAAGGACGGGCAACTCTACAACGTGGAGTTTGACGTGATCAAGGACGTCAAGGACCCAGGGAAGAACAAGTAACCCCCCGAAGCGCCGCTTCGCGGCGCCTCCCCCCCTGCTGGGGGCAACCTCTGCGGCCCGGCAAAGCCGGTTCCGCGCCGTTCCTTGCGAAGATAAATGCTCACGATTCTTTTCGACGGTATCGCTTACGGCATGCTGCTGTTCATTCTGGCGGTGGGACTGGCGGTGACCATGGGCCTGATGAATTTCATCAACCTCGCGCATGGTGCTTTCGCGATGGCCGGCGGCTACATCACCGTGTTGCTGATGCAGCACTTCGGCGTGCCTTTTTTGCTGTGCTTGCCTCTGGCCTTCGCCGGCTCGGCGCTGCTGGGCGCTGTACTGGAGCGCACGCTGTACCGGCCGCTGTACAACAAGCCGCATCTGGACCAGGTGCTGTTTTCGATCGGCCTGGTGTTCATGGCGGTGGCCAGCGTGGACTACTTCGTCGGCTCGACGCAGCAGATCGTGCAGCTGCCCCAATGGCTCAAGGGCCGCACCGAGATTGGCAGCGGCGCCTGGATGCTGGGCATGGGCCACTACCGGCTGTTCATCATTGCGGTGTGCGCCGCGCTCACGCTGGGCCTGCAATTCGTGCTGACTCGCACACGCTTCGGCAGCCGCTTGCGTGCCTCGGTGGACGACCAGYGCGTGGCGGCCGGCCTGGGCATCAACGTCAACCTGGTGTTCCTTTCGACCTTCGCCGTCGGCTCGGGACTGGCCGGCCTGGGCGGCGCGCTGGGCGCCGAAGTGCTGGGGCTGGACCCGAGCTTTCCGCTCAAGTTCATGATTTACTTCCTGATCGTGGTGGCCGTGGGCGGCACCACGTCGATCACTGGGCCGCTGCTGGCCGCGCTGCTGCTGGGCATTGCCGATGTGGCGGGCAAGTACTACATCCCCAAGCTGGGGGCCTTCATCGTTTACAGCCTGATGATCGCGATCCTGATCTGGCGGCCGCAGGGCCTCTTTGTGCGCAAGGGTGGCAGATAAATGAACACTCAAACGTCCCTGCTCAAAAACAGCCGCTGGAAGCTCTGGGAACCGGTGCTCTGGCTCGCCGCCTTCGCCGCGCCGGTGGTGATGCCCAGCCACGCGTCCATCATCAATGAGATCGCCATCGTCGCGCTGTTCGCGGTGTCGCTGGATCTGGTGCTGGGTTACACCGGCATCGTCTCGCTGGGCCATGCAGCCTTCTTCGGCATAGGCGGCTATGCGGCGGCGCTGTTCGCCAAGCTGGTGATGCCGGACCCGCTGGTGGGCCTGGCGGTGGGCATCGCCACCGCCACGCTGCTGGGTGCTGTGTGTTCACTCACCATCCAGCGCGGCAGCGACCTGACACGGCTCATGGTGACACTGGGCGTGGCGCTTATCCTGCTGGAGCTGGCCAACAAACTTGACTGGCTGACCGGTGGCGCCGATGGCCTGCAGGGCGTGGTCATGGGCCCGCTGCTGGGCCGCTTCGAGTTTGACCTGTCGGGCCGCACCGCCGCCTATTACTCGCTGGCCGTGCTGCTCATTTTGTTTGTGCTGATGCGTCGCCTCGTGCATTCGCCGCTGGGCGCGACACTCAAGGCGATACGCGACAACCGCCTGCGCGCCATGGCCATCGGCATTCCAGTCGCTTCACGGCTGGCGGTGGTCTATACGGTGGCGGCCGGCGTCGCGGGCGCCGCGGGAGCGTTGATGACGCAAACCACCGGCTTTGCCTCGCTGGATTTGTTTGAGTTTCATCGTTCGGCCGATGTGCTGCTGATCCTGGTGGTTGGCGGTGCGGGCTGGCTGTACGGGGGTGTGGCCGGGGCGATTGTGTTCAAGCTGATGCAGGACGCGCTGTCGTCCATCACGCCGCAGTACTGGACCTTCTGGATAGGCCTCTTCCTGGTGGTGCTGGTGCTGGTGGGGCGCGAGCGCCTGGTCCGGCCCTGGGCATGGCTGCCTAAGCGCGGAGGCCAGCCATGAGCGCGGCGCCGCACAGCGACGCGGTACTGTCCGCGCAAGGGCTGGTGATGCGCTTCGGTGGCATTGCCGCCACCAACAACGTGAGCCTGAACCTGCGTCGCGGCGCGCGCCATGCGCTGATAGGGCCGAACGGTGCGGGCAAGACCACGCTGGTCAACCTGCTGACGGGCGTTCTGCAGCCGACCGAAGGCCGCATCTTCCTCGATGGCGAAGACATTACGCGGCTGGCGCCGCACCAGCGCGTCAAGCGCGGGATGGTGCGCACCTTCCAGATCAACCAGCTCTTCGATTCGCTCACGCCGCTGGAAACGCTGGCACTGACCGTATCGCAGCAAGCGGGGCTCGGCGCGAAATGGTGGCAGGCGCTGGGGCGCAACCAGCGCGTGGCCGAGCGCTGCGAACAGTTGCTGGAGCAGTTTCACCTGACCGGAGTGATGGACCAGCCGACCCGCATGCTGGCCTACGGGAAGCGCCGCCTGCTGGAAATCGCCGTGGCGCTGGCCTGCGAGCCGCGCGTGCTGCTGCTCGACGAACCCGTGGCCGGTGTGCCGGCCGGCGAGCGCGAAGAACTGCTGCAGACCGTGGCCGCACTGCCCGCTGACGTGTCGGTACTGCTGATCGAGCACGACATGGACCTGGTGTTCAGCTTCGCCACCACCATGACGGTACTGGTCAACGGCACGCTGCTGACCGAAGGCACGCCTGAGGAGATCGCGGCCGACCCTCAGGTCAAGGCGGTCTATCTGGGCCATGGCGAAGAGGTGGCTCATGGCTGAACTGCTCAAGGTCGACAAACTGCGCGCCGGCTACGGTGAGGCGGTGGTGCTGCACGAGGTGTCGTTCACGCTGGGCGAGGGACAGACGCTCGCGCTGCTGGGCCGCAACGGCACCGGCAAAACCACGCTGATCAACACACTGGCAGGCGCGACGCGGCAGCACGGCGGCGCCATCTCGTTCGGGGCGGGCGCATCCATGGTCGCGTTGCACCATTTGCCCTCGCACGAACGCGCGGCGGCCGGCATAGGCTGGGTGCCGCAGGAGCGCAATATCTTCAAGTCGCTGACGGTGCACGAGAACCTGACGGCGGTGGCGCGCCCGGGCAAATGGAACCCCGATGGCGTGTACGCCATGTTCCCGCGCCTGGCCGAGCGAAAGGGCAACCTGGGCACGCAGCTGTCGGGCGGCGAGCAGCAGATGCTGGCTGTGGGTCGTGCGCTGGTACTCAACCCGAAGCTGCTGCTGCTCGACGAACCGCTGGAGGGCCTGGCGCCCATCATCGTGGAGGAGCTGCTGCGCGCCATACGCCGCATCACGCGCGAAGAGGGCCTGAGCGCCATCATCGTGGAGCAGCACCCGCAGGCCATTCTGGCGATTTCCGACAGCGCCGTGGTGCTGGACCGCGGCATGGTGGTCCACACCGGAACGGCCCAGGCGTTGCGCGAGCAGCCCGAGCGCCTGGACCATTTGCTGGGTGTTGCGCGCTGAGCGGCGCAGGCCCGCCAACCTGGCTTTTTTTATTTCGCGCTTAAAGCGCTCAAAAAACGGCTACGCGCCGCCATCGTGAATGAGCTACGCGGCAAAGCGGCTTTCTGTGCTGAAAAGTCAAAAGCAAAGCACCTTTTTGCGTAGATTCACTTACTAGGGTTTTCCCCTCCGACGGCCTACAATCGCAGACCTTACAAGAAATTGACGGTCGACCCGACCGTTTCCGCTGGAGACCTTGCTGATGCCGACACCCCCCACCGCGACGCCCAATAGCACTGAAGCCAATCGCGAAGAAAAACGCGCCGAATTGCGCAGCGCCGCACTTGAATACCACGAGTTTCCGACCCCGGGCAAGATCGCCATCGCAGCGACCAAACAGCTGACCAACCAGCGCGACCTGGCCCTGGCTTATTCCCCAGGCGTCGCGGCACCTTGCGAAGAAATCGTCAAGGACCCGAACAACGCCTTCAAGTACACCAGCCGCGGCAACCTTGTGGCTGTCGTGACCAACGGCACCGCCGTGCTGGGGCTGGGCGACATCGGCCCGCTGGCCTCCAAGCCGGTCATGGAAGGCAAGGGCGTACTGTTCAAGAAGTTCGCCGGCGTGGATGTTTTCGACATTGAGATCGACGAAAAAGACCCGGCCAAGCTGGTCGACATCATTGCTTCGCTGGAGCCGACCTTCGGCGCCATCAACCTTGAAGACATCAAGGCGCCCGACTGTTTTTATATCGAGCGTGAGCTGCGCAAGCGCATGAAGATCCCGGTCTTCCATGATGACCAGCACGGTACCGCCATCACCGTGGGCGCGGCCGTCCTGAATGCGCTCAAGGTTGTCGGCAAAGGTCCGGGGCAAGTCAAGCTCGTGACGTCCGGCGCGGGCGCGGCCGCCCTGGCTTGCCTGAACCTGTTGCTCAAGCTGGGCATCCAGCGCGAAAACGTGTTCGTGACCGATCTGGCTGGCGTGGTCTACGAAGGCCGCACCGAGCTGATGGACGAAGACAAGATCCAGTTCGCGCAGAAGACCGATGCACGCACGCTTGCCGACGTCATCGCTGGCGCGGACATCTTCCTGGGCCTTTCCGCCGGCGGCGTGCTCAAGAAAGACATGGTCGCCAAAATGGCCGCCAAGCCCATCATCCTGGCGCTGGCCAATCCCAATCCCGAGATCACGCCGGAGGACGTCCGGACCGTGCGCGACGACGCCATCATGGCGACCGGCCGCACCGACTACCCGAATCAGGTCAACAACGTCCTGTGCTTTCCCTACATCTTCCGCGGCGCACTGGATGCCGGAGCATCCACCATCACCGTCGAGATGGAAATCGCGGCTGTACACGCCATAGCCGAGCTGGCGCAGGCCGAGCAAAGTGAAGTCGTGGCAGCCGCCTACGTGGGTGAAAAGCTGGCGTTCGGGCCCGAATACCTGATTCCCAAGCCTTTCGATCCGCGCCTCATGATGAAGATCGCGCCCGCCGTCGCACAGGCGGCGGCCGACAGCGGCGTGGCCCTGCGGCCCATTCAGGACATGAACGCTTACCGCGAACGGCTGCAAAGCTTTGTCTACGCCTCGGGCACGGTGATGAAACCGATTTTCGCGGCCGCCAAGGCCGCCAGCCGCAAGCGTGTGGCCTATGCCGAGGGTGAGGAAGAACGCGTGCTGCGTGCCTGCCAGATCGTGGTGGATGAAGGACTCGCACGCCCGACACTGATTGGCCGACCCGCCATCATTGCCCAGCGCATCGAAAAATTCGGCCTGCGCCTGAAGGAGGAGCTCGACTACGACGTGGTCAATGTCGAGCAGGATCATCGCTACCGCGACTTCTGGCAAACCTATCACCGCCTCATGGAACGCCGTGGTGTGACGGTGCAGATCGCCAAAATCGAAATGCGCCGCCGCCTCACATTGATCGCCGGCATGTTGCTGCACAAAGGCGACGTGGACGGGCTGATTTGCGGTACCTGGGGCACGACGGCCCATCATCTGGACTATCTGGATCAGGTCATCGGCAAGCGCGAAGGCGTCAACACCTATGCCTGCATGAACGGCTTGTTGCTTCCGGGGCGCCAGGTGTTCCTGCTCGATACGCACGTCAACTGCGATCCGACTGCGGAGCAGCTCGCGGAGATCACCACCATGGCGGCCGAGGAAATGATGCGCTTTGGCATCAAACCGAAGGCGGCTCTGCTGTCGCATTCGAATTTTGGATCTTCCAACTTGCCCAGCGCCCTGAAAATGCGCCGCACGCTGGAGT
>NZ_JBFUAZ010000049.1:0-12867 GCF_056406035.1 Polaromonas sp. P1_E1_2
CATACAGGTTGGTCGGTGTCAGTGAGAGTTCCTTACAGACTTCCTGCGAGGAAAGCTCCAGCCACTCACGCATCAGGAACAGCCGCCCCAGTGCAGGCGGCAGGCGTTCCATGCATGCGTCCAGTACCTGGAAGAACTGAACCTGCTGCAGGGTCTGGTCCGGATTGCCCCAGTCGTTGGGCGGTTCGGTGAAATGCCCGTCAGCCTGGAAAGAGAGCCGGTCGAGCTCGTCACCCTCTTCATCGCCGCGGGCGTCCGGCACGGCCACCATGCGCGCATTGCTGCGGATCAGGTCAATGACCTTGTGCTTGAGAATGCCGACAAGCCACGTCTTGAGCTGGGAGCGGTTGCCGAAAGACAGCGGCTTGGACAAAGCCGCCAGCAACGTTTCCGACACGGCGTCCTCGGCCCATTCATCGTTGCGCAGCTGCAGGCGCGCAAAACGAAGGAGATAGACGCGGTGTTCAACCAGCTGCTCTTCAAAAGTAGGCATGGCCGAAAGTCTAGCGGCTGCTTTGGCGCTTGTGGGCTGGAACGCGCGGAAATTTACGTCCGCTGGCCGGAATTTAAGGAAAAACCGGCTCGCGCCCAATAAGGCTATGCGCAAGCAGCTATCAAATAGATAGCAAAATGGGGTCTCTATGCCACCGCTACCAGTTGACTTCGCGGTCGGGCGTGGCACCAATGCGGTGGACGGACAAATCCGCGCCTTCAAATTCTTCTTCCTGGCTCAGCCGGAGGCCCATCGTGGACTTGAGGACACCATAGACAGCAAAGCCCGCCAACAGTGCCCAGGCCACACCCATGGCACTGCCCAGCAACTGGGCGCCAAAGCTCACACCGCCCAGCCCCCCCAGGGCTTGGTTGCCGAAGATGCCGGCAGCGATGCCACCCCACAGGCCGCACAGGCCATGCAGTGGCCAGACGCCCAGTACGTCGTCAATCTTCCATTTGTTCTGTGTCAGCGTGAACATCACGACGAACACGCCACCGGCGATGCCGCCCGTCACCAGCGCGCCCAGCGGATGCATCAGGTCTGAGCCTGCGCATACCGCCACCAGGCCGGCCAGCGGCCCGTTGTGCACAAACCCCGGGTCATTCTTGCCAAACACCAGTGCGGCGAGCGTGCCGCCGACCATGGCCATCAGGGAGTTGACGGCAACCAGGCCGGAGATTTTGTCGATGGTCTGTGCGCTCATCACGTTAAAGCCGAACCAGCCCACGGTGAGGACCCAGGCGCCCAGCGCCAGGAAGGGAATGTTGGAAGGCGGATGCGCCGACACGGCGCCGTCCTTGCGGTAGCGGTTGCTGCGCGCGCCCAGCAAAATCACCGCCGGCAAGGCCAGCCAGCCGCCCACGGCGTGAACCACGATGGAGCCCGCGAAATCATGAAACTCCGCACCGGTCAGTGACTTGATCCAGGCCTGCACGCCGAAGTGCTGGTTCCAGACGATGCCTTCGAAGAAGGGGTAGACAAAACCGACGATGACGGCGGTCGCGATGAGCTGCGGGTAAAAACGCGCCCGCTCGGCGATGCCCCCCGAAATAATCGCCGGAATGGCTGCGGCAAAGGTCAGCAAGAAGAAGAACTTGACCAGCTCATAGCCGTTTCTAGCCGCCAGCTGCTCTGCGCCGACAAAAAAATGGGTGCCGTAGGCCACGCCATAGCCCACCACAAAATACACCACGGTGGACACCGAGAAGTCCACCAGGATCTTGACCAGGGCATTGACCTGGTTCTTTTTGCGAACCGTACCCAGTTCCAGAAAGGCAAAACCGGCATGCATGGCGAGCACCATGATGCCGCCCAGCAGGATGAACAAGGCATCTGAGCCCTGTTTTAGTGCTTCCATAAGTCCCTCTTCAGATGAAATTGCTATTTGTTGGTGCGATTTCAGAGAAATTCCCATAACCGCACCAAATACAAGCAAGAAATGCGCCTCAAGTGTGCGAATGAACAGCTGGGTGCACCATTTCAGCCTGAAAGCGCCTGGACGCCTGGCGATATAATGAAAGCTGTCATTGGGGAGTAGCCAGCCTTTCAATCCTGAAAGGGGCTTGCGTCAACAGACTTGTCCTTKGAACCTGTTCTTTCGGACATGGCGCAAGCGGTCTTCGGATCACGCGAGACCTTTGACTGCACAGCCTCCGCTTCAGGCCGGGGATGCCGTGCAGTCATGGGTTTTCGGCCGGAGTCTTTTTGAATGGAAGCTTTCCTCGTCTCCACGGGCATCGTCGCCCTCGCCGAAATGGGCGACAAGACGCAACTCCTCGCGCTTATCCTCGCTGCCCGCTTCAAGAAGCCCTGGCCCATCGTCGCCGGCATCTTTGTCGCGACCCTGGTCAACCACRCATTGGCCGGCGCCGCCGGCGCCTGGGTCACCACACTGATCGGCCCGCAAATGCTGCGCTGGATCCTGGGCGCCTCGTTTCTGGCCATGGCGGCGTGGATGCTGGTGCCCGACAAGCTGGACGCGGACGAAGAGGAAAAGCCGCCGCGTTACGGCGTGTTCTTCACCACCGTGCTGGTGTTCTTCCTGGCGGAAATGGGCGACAAGACACAGATCGCCACCGTGATGCTGGCCGCGCGCTACGACGCCATCGTCAGCGTGGTCGCCGGCACCACGCTGGGCATGATGCTGGCCAATGCGCCGGTGGTCTGGCTGGGCGAGCGCGTCACCCGCCTGGTGCCGCTGCGTGCGGTGCACATCGTCTCGGCGCTCATTTTTGCCGGGCTGGGGCTGGCGGCATTGCTGATGAAAGCATAAAAGAGACAAACAGCACTCCCCACCCAGCAGGGGCCGAGGAACCGGCTTTGCCGGGCCTCAGGCGCAGCGGCCCCCTCGGGGGGCAGGGAGTTACGCGAAGCGAACGACCGTGGGGGCCACATCCATCGGGGTATACTTTCATTAGCGCCGATTTGCTCAGCTTGCGGGCGCTTAAAAAGTACAGCTAAAGACGAACTCCAACGACCCGGACTCGCTTTAGCGATGCCGGGTTTTTTGTTTCTGCAGGTGATTTTTTGACACTTATTGCCACCCCGCTCAGCATGCACTTTGTAGAGGCCTTGCCTCTGCAGAGCGGCGCGTCGATACGCGCCTACGACCTGAGCTATGAAACCTACGGCGAGCTCAACGCGGACAAATCAAACGCCGTGCTGATCTGCCACGCGCTCAATGCCTCGCACCATGTGGCGGGCGTGTACCTCGATGCGCAGGGCCAGCCGATAGCCAAATCCGAAGGCTGGTGGGACACCATGATCGGCCCCGGCAAGCCGGTCGACACTGACCGCTTCTTCGTCATTGGTGTCAACAATTTGGGCTCCTGCTTCGGCTCTACCGGGCCCATGCAGCCCAACCCCGACACGCAGGAGCTCTACGGCGCCGACTTCCCCGTCGTCACGGTGCAGGACTGGGTCAGCGCCCAGGCCCGCCTGCTGGATCGCCTGGGCATCCAGACGCTGGCCGCCGTGATGGGCGGCAGCCTGGGCGGCATGCAGGCACTGGCCTGGACGCTGCAATACCCCGACCGCGTGCGCCACGCCGTGGTGGTGGCCAGCGCGCCCAACCTCACCGCCGAGAACATCGCCTTCAACGAAGTCGCCCGCCGCGCCATCGTGACCGATCCCGATTTTCACGGCGGCCACTTCTATCGCCACGGCGTGTTGCCGAAACGCGGCCTGCGCATCGCCCGCATGATCGGCCATATCACTTACCTGAGCGACGACGTAATGAACGAGAAGTTCGGCCGTCAGTTACGGCAAGCAGTAGCCGAGACGGTGAATGCCGATGCCCCCTATAAATACACGACGCAGGACATCGAGTTTGAAATCGAAAGCTACCTGCGCTACCAGGGCGACAAGTTCAGCGAGTACTTCGACGCCAATACCTATTTGCTGATCACGCGGGCGCTCGACTACTTCGACCCGGCCAGAGCGTACGGCGGCAACCTCACCCAGGCGCTGGCCCATGTGACAGCCAGGTTCCTGCTAGTGAGCTTCACCACCGACTGGCGCTTTTCCCCCGCGCGCAGCCGCGAAATCGTCAAGGCGCTGCTCGACAACCAGCGCGACGTGAGCTATGCCGAGATCGACGCGCCGCACGGCCACGACGCGTTTCTGCTGGAGGATGACCGCTACCTGGGCGTGGTGCGCTCCTATTTCCAGAGCAAGGTGGCTGCTGTATGAACCTGCCTGTCGAACTTAATGTTCAGCCCTCGGCTGATTTGCTGTCCATCGCGCGGCTGGTGCCCCACGGCTCCCGCGTGCTTGACCTGGGCTGCGGCACCGGCGAGCTGCTGGACTACCTGATCCGTGAGCGCGGCTGCTCGGGCTACGGCGTCGAGATCAACGACGCCAACGTGCAGGCCTGCGTGGCGCGCGGCGTGAACGTGATCCAGCTCAACCTGGAAGCGGGCCTGGCGCTGTTCGGCGACCGCTCGTTTGACGTGGTGCTGCAGATCGACACGCTGCAACACCTGCACAACGCCGAAACCATGCTGCGTGAAACCGCGCGTGTAGGCCGCGCCGGCATCGTCGTGTTTCCCAACTTCGGCCACTGGCCCAACCGCCTGGCGGTTGCGCGCGGCCGCATGCCGGTAACGAAGGTGTTGCCTTACCAGTGGTATGACACGCCCAACATCCGTGTCGGCACACTGCAGGATTTTGAAGCGCTGGCGCTGCAAAACCAGTTGCAGATCCTGGATTCCTTCGGCTTGCAGGATGGCCGCGAAGTCCGCTTTTGGCCGAATGCCCGYGCCAGCCGGGCGGTTTTCAAGTTCAAGCGTGAGTAGCGCCGGCGCTGTCTGATCGCTAACGCGGCTTCGGCCAAAAAGCAGACATAACCCGCAATTCCGAATGGGTCGGCCGGAATTCCGACCTGGCGCCCCCGCGCCTCCAAGTCGTGCTGGAGCATGTTGCGACGCGTTCGAAAGCTGTCAACAGTACGTTTTCAGCACAAATCTGCCGAGCCCTCTTGTAACGTTCATCACGTCATGAGATGATTGCTTCATGACTGACTGGCTGATCCTTACCGCAACACTGCCGACCACCCCAAGTGGCCTGCGGGTCCGGGTGTGGCGTGCACTCAAGGCTACAGGTGCGGGAACGCTTCGGGAGGGGGTCTATGTCCTTCCGGCCACCGCGCCCTCCGCCCTTGCTCTGCGGGAGCTCGCCAAGACGATTGCCGACGCTGGAGCTGACGCCTACTTGCTCGAATTGCGCGCGCGCGATGACGCCCAGGAACAGGCGTTCCGCGCCCTGTTCGACCGCTCCGAGCACTATGCAGAGCTCGTGCAGGCCGTGAAGGATGCCCGCAAGAGCATAGTGGCGGCCAGCGAAGCGGAACTCCACAAGACACTGCGCAGCCTTGAGCAGCAATTGCAGCAGGTCCAGGCAAGCGATTTCTTCCCGGGCAAGGAGAGCGCAGGGTGTGTTGAGGCCGTCTCGGCTCTGCGGCGTGAGATGGAACTTCACCTCTCGCCGGACGAGCCGTCGCCTACAAGGGCCGTTGTCCCCGCGCTTTCCATCAAGGACTACCAGGGCCGCACCTGGGCCACCCGCAAGCGCCCCTGGGTAGACCGCCTGGCCACAGCCTGGCTGGTGCGCCGCTTTATCGACAAGTCCCCGAACTTCATCTGGCTGGCGGAGCCGAAGAAGTGCCCTAAACAGGCTCTCGGCTACGACTTCGACGGAGCGGCCTTCACGCACGTGGGTGAACTGGTGACCTTTGAGGTCGTCGCCAGGAGCTTCGGCCTTGACGAGAAGCCCGCCCTGGCGCGGCTCGGTCAGCTTGTGCATTACATCGACGTCGGGGGCATTCCGCTCGACGAAGCGCCGGGCATCGAAATGATCGTTCGCGGTTTGCAAGCGCAGCACGCGGACGACGACCAGCTGCTTGAGGCGGCGCTCGCATTTTTTGACACCCTGCACGCCGCTCTGAAGGCCGCCAAATGACCACTGATACCGTCGACCAGACAGGGCCCCAACCCATCACTCGCGGGGAAGCGTTCTCCTTCTGGTTGAAGCTTGGCTTCATCAGCTTCGGCGGGCCCGCAGGGCAAATAGCCATCATGCACGAGGAGCTCGTAGAGCGCCGGCGCTGGATTTCCGAGAACCGCTTCCTGCACGCCTTGAACTACTGCATGCTGCTGCCCGGCCCGGAGGCGCAGCAACTCGCGACCTACATCGGGTGGTTGATGCACCGCACGTGGGGCGGCATTGTCGCCGGCGGGCTGTTCGTCCTGCCGTCGCTGTTTCTGCTGATTGCACTGTCGTGGGTCTACATGGCTTTCGGCCACGTCCCGGCCATCGCGGGCCTGTTCTACGGCATCAAGCCAGCCGTCACCGCACTGGTCGTGCATGCCGCCTACCGGGTTGGCTCCCGCGCCCTCAAAAACGGCTGGTTGTGGGGCATCGCGGCGGCGGCGTTTATCTCCATCTTTGCATTCAACATACCGTTCCCGTTGATCGTGCTCGCGGCGGGCGCCATCGGCTACCTCGGCGGGAAGTACGCACCCGACAAGTTCAAGACCGGCGGCCACGGCGCGTCCACCAAGCAGTTCGGTCCGGCCCTCATCGATGACCACACGCCCACACCCGCCCACGCGTTCTTCACCTGGAAGCGCGCCAGGCAAGTGCTGGTCGTCTGCCTGGGCCTGTGGATAGCCGCCATCGGCGCTCTCACGGCTGCATACGGGTGGGACGCGGTGCTCACACAGATGGCATGGTTCTTCACCAAGGCTGCGCTGCTGACGTTTGGCGGTGCCTATGCGGTGCTGCCCTACGTCTACCAGGGCGCAGTGGACAACTACCAATGGCTCACCGGCCCCCAGATGATTGACGGCCTGGCGCTCGGCGAGACCACGCCCGGCCCGTTGATCATGGTCGTCGCGTTTGTCGGCTTCGTCGGTGGCTGGACCAAGGCCATATTCGGCCCCGAGTCCCTGTTCCTGGCCGGTGCTGCCGCGGCGACGGTGGTCACCTTCTTCACTTTTCTGCCGTCGTTCTTCTTCATCCTGCTCGGCGGGCCTTTCATCGAGTCCACGCACGGCAACCTGAAGTTCACGGCTCCACTGACCGGCATCACAGCCGCGGTGGTGGGCGTGATCTTGAATCTCGCTGTGTTCTTTGCCTACCACGTGCTCTGGCCGCAAGGCCTCTCGGGCCGCTTCGAGTGGGCTTCATTCGTCATCGGAGTAGCGGCCGCCGTGGCGCTGTTTCGCTTCAAAGTTAGTGTCATTCCCGTCGTGTTGGTCTCCGGCGTCGTCGGGCTGGCGCTGCGGCTCAGCAACATTATTTAAAGGTGCACCCATGGACGCTCGAATTCACGACCTCTCCTTCGACCCTGCCGGCATGAATGGCCTTTCGGAGAAATTGCTGCGCAGCCACCACCAGAACAACTACAGCGGCGCCGTCAAGCGGCTGAATGCCATCCGCGGCCGGTTGCGGGAGATGCCTTTCGCGACTACAGCCGGCTTCGACCTCAATGGTCTCAAGCGGGAAGAACTCATCGCGACCAACTCGATGCTGTTGCACGAGCTGTACTTCGACTGCCTGGGTGCCACCGGCGAGCCGCTGACACCGGCGGCGGTGCTCGCGCTGCAATCGAACTTCGGCAGCGTTGAACGATGGCGCGAGGAGTTCGTCGCGATGGGCAAGGCCCTGGCCGGCGGATCCGGCTGGGTGCTGCTGGTATTCCAGCCGCGCGAGGGAACCCTTGTGAACCAGTGGGCCGCGGACCACACGCACGCGGTGGCGGGTGGCATCCCCATCCTGGCGCTCGACATGTACGAGCACGCCTACCACCTGGATTTCGGCGCGGCCGCCGGCCAGTATGTCGATGCCTTCATGGAGAACATCAACTGGACGCGCGTGTACGAGCGCTACCAGGCCGCGGTGGAGGCTTCAAGCGAGCCGTTCGCAGCCACTGCCGACGACCTCGCCGGTGCCCATGTTCTGGATGTGCGGCGGGCAGGGGTCTTCGACCAGGCGGACTCGCTCATTCCCGGTGCGCAGTGGCGAGACCCGGCCCAGGTGAACGCCTGGTCGGCGCAGCTGCCCAAGGACAAGCCCGTGATGGTCTATTGCGTTTACGGGCACGAGGTCGGACGATCCACGACCATGCGCCTGCGTGCAGCAGGGGTCGATGCCAGGTTCCTGAGCGGCGGTATTGACGGCTGGAAAGCCGCGGGCCGGCCGCTCGCGGCAAAGCAAACCTGAGGCGTGATCCATGGACGTGATCGACTTTCACTGCCACTTCGCCGGAGCGGGCATTCCGGTCGATGCGTCCAGAGGCAGTCCACCAGCCCAGAAGGAATTCTGGGACGGCGTAAGCAGGCGGCTGACGCAAGAGGCGGCATTGCTTGCGTCGCTGCAGACGGCAGGCGTGACGAGTCGAGTCATCAACACGTCCCTCGAGTTCGTCTTGGCCCCAGGCGAGGAGGCGGACATTGACACCATCCGCAAAATAAACGATTCGATGGCAGAGGTGGTGCACCGCCACAGCGGTGTGTTGCACGGACTTGCCACCGTGGACGCCTACCGTGGCGAGGAGTCAGGCCGCGAATTGACGCGAGCAGTCAAGGAGCTGGGCCTGAAAGGCGTGTTCATCGAGAGCGCGAAAGGGGATCTGCTGCCCGATGCACCGGAAGCCAGGGCGACCTTTCTTGCGGCATCGGAGCTGGACGTTCCCGTGTTCCTGCACCCGGTGCCGGATGCGGCTCTGCGCCAGAAGTTTGGGCACACAGGAAAGTTCAGCGAACGTCTTTCGCGCGGCGCGATCAACAGCGCCGCCTTGCTTGCCATGGTGCACGCCGGCATGTTCGAAGAGATGCCCCATCTGAACGTCGTCGTCACTGCGCTTGCGCTTGGGGGTTTGATGCTCGGGGAATGCCTGGCGGATGGCGCGCGGATCGGCAAACACGCGTCGCCGCGGCGCAATGTTTACATCGACACGACAGGCACGCATCCGGTCATGCTGCGTGCGGCCATCGACCTTGTCGGGGAGGACCATGTCGTCACCGGCACGGATTGGCCGGTCGTGACTGAAACGGATCTGCCGGCCCGGCTCACCAGCCTGTTCGACCAGTGTGGCCTAGGCGAAGCCGGCCGGGAGCTGATCGCCAACGGAAATGCGCGGCGCCTGCTGCACGCGTAAGCCTTCAAGGAGCTGATCATGCCCAGACCTTCCGTCGCATTGCTCTATCCTGGCGATCGCGCCATGCGGGACCGCGCGGATCCAGCTGAAAGCCGCTTTGCCGCTTTGTTCGAGGCGTTTGCGAGCGCCGGAGTAAGCGCCGTCCCGGCCGTGTACAACGATGCCTTCGCCGAGGAAGTGGAGGCGCAGGTGCGCGACTGCCGCCTTGTGCTGACATGGTGCAACCCCATCGAGGGCGGACGAAGACGGGACGTCCTGGACGCCATGCTGCGGCGGGTTGCCGACTCGGGGGTTGTGGTCAGCGCGCACCCCGAGACCATCCTGAAGCTGGGAACCAAAGACGTCTTGCTTCACACGCGCGATCTCCCGTTCGGCAGCGACGTTTGCCGAGTCGAAAGCCTCAAACAGCTTGAGGAAGAATTGCCGGAACGGCTCCGCAAGGGCCCGCGGGTGCTCAAGCAATACCGGGGGCATAGTGGTATCGGTGTCTGGCGTGTGGAACTGGTGAGTCCCATTGGCACACCCGCGTGCCTGCGTGTGCGCCACGCCCAGCGCGGCAGCGACGAGGAGCTGATGGAGCTCCCGGCGCTGCTGGCAAGACTGGCTCCGTACTTCGAGCCGGCGAATGGCGGGCACATGATCGACCAGGCATGGCAACCACGGTTGGTGGAAGGCATGGTTCGGGCCTATTTGGTGGAGGACCGGGTCGAGGGGTTCGGACACCAGTCGGTGAATGCGCTCTACCCCGCCGCGCCTGGCCAGCCAGCGCCGCAATCCGGCCCGAGGCTGTACTACGCCGCGGACCTGCCGCAATTCCGGTACCTGAAGGAACGACTGGAGACCGAGTGGGTCGAGTTGCTTCGTGCACGCGTCGGCCTCGCGCGCGAGCGGCTTCCCTTCTTGTGGGACTGCGATTTCATGTTCGGCGAGCCTCTCGTCGATGCCTCTGAGTACTATGTGCTTTGCGAGATTAACGTCAGCAGCGTAGCGCCATTCCCGGACTCCGCAATCCAGCCACTGGTTTTGGCTGTGCAACGTCGTCTAGAGCAGATTTGATCGCTTGTCGGCGCTTGCCGGTTTGCTGTTGCGTTTGTCCGACCTGACCTGATCGCCGCTCTGGATGACCGGGGGCTGGGCGCGGTATGCTCAGGCCCTCGTGATGGAACCCTCAGCCCCCAGCGAATCCCGGTCATCGACCCTCCTCCTGGAACGCCTTTTTGGTGACTGGGTGCGCGAGGTGTCGCCTGCTACTGTGCGGGCCGATGCGATGGCGGGTCTTTTGGGCGCAGTGCTGGTGCTGCCGCAAGGCATTGCCTTCGCAACGCTGGCCGGCCTGCCGCCGGCCTAYGGCCTTTACACCGCGGTGATTCCCTGCATCATCGCCGCGCTGTTCGGCTCCAGCCGGCATGTCATGTCGGGCCCCACCAACGCCAACTCGCTGGCCCTGTTTGCCATGCTCTCGCCGCTGGCCATGGCCTTCAGCCCGCTTTACATTCAGCTGGCGCTGGCCGTCACCGTGATGGTGGGCGTCATGCAGTGGCTGATTGGCGCGTTGCGCCTGGGTGTGCTGGCCARCTTCATTTCACCGGCGGTGCTGTTTGGTTTTACTTCGGGCGCGGCGCTGCTGATCGCTGTGCATGCGTTGCCCGACCTGCTGGGCCTGGCGGCTGCGCCTGAGCACAGCGCGGCCGCCGTTCTTGGACATGTTCTCACGCAGATCACTTCCGCCCAGCCCATGGCGCTGGGTGTTGCGGCCATCACCCTGGGTGTCGCGCTGCTGCTGCGCCACCTGCGCCGCAACTGGCCGTACATGTTGATCGGATTGGCGGTGGCCACTGCGCTGGCCTGGGTGTGGAGCGGCCTTCTTCATCCCGGTGCCGCACCTTCCGCCTCGTTGCGTACTGTGGGCCAGATCCCCGTACCCTGGCCGAGGTTCGAAGTGCCGCGCATCAGCTGGGCGCAGGCCGCCGACCTTATCGGCCTGGCGTTTGCGCTGACCATCGTCGCGCTGGGCCAGGCGATCTCGATCGCCAAGACGGTGGCGCTGCGCTCGGGCCAACGCGTAGACGCCAACCGCGAGTTCCGCGGCCAGGGCCTGTCCAACATCGTCGGCGGGTTTTTCTCAAGCTACGTTTCCTGCGGCTCGATGAACCGCTCCATGCCCAACCTGGAGGCCGGTGCGCGCACCCCGCTGGCCTCGGTATTTTCGGCTTTGTTGCTGCTGGCGCTGGTGGCGGTGAGCGCGCCGCTACTCGCGCAAATCCCCATGGCCGCGCTGGCGGCGCTGCTGGTGCTGGTGGCGTTCGCGCTGCTGGACTTCGCACGCTGGCGCCAGCTGTTCACCTTGAGCCGCAGCGACTTTGGCGTGGCGATGGCCACCATGGTGGCGACCGTCACCATACGGCTGGAGATCGCGATCTTGCTGGGCATGATTTTGTCGCTGATGTCCTTCCTCTACCGCACGTCAAAGCCTGCGATGCGCACCATGGGTTTTGACAGCCGCGGGCTGGACCGGCAGTTTGTGGTGATCGACAACAGCGTTGATGCGGGGGTTGACGTCGTTTCCGCACAGAAGGCCGAAGCGTCGTCGGAAGCGACGCCCCAGGCCTTGCCTGAATGCCCGCAGCTCAAATTGCTGCGAATGGAAGGCGAGGTCTACTTTGGCGCGACACAGCACGTCGCCGACATCCTGCATTCGCTGCGCACCCAGCCTCAGCCGCAAAAACACCTGCTTGTCATGGGCAAGAGCATGAACTTCATTGATCTGGCCGGCGCCGAGCTGTGGGAGGCCGAGCTCGCCGCGCGCCGCGCCATGGGCGGTGACCTGTACTTCCACCGGCCGCGGCCTGAAGTCATCCGCATGTGGCGCAAAACGGGCTTTACCAGCGTGCTGGGGCCAGAGCACCAGTTCCCCGACAAGTTCACCGCGATCTCCACCATCTTCAATAAGCTGGACCCTGAAATTTGCCGCCACTGCACCGCGCGGATATTCTGGGAATGCCAGTCTGCGCCAGGCCCCGACACACCCACCCCCTGAAACCCATGCCCCAATTCGCCGCCAACCTTAGCTGGATGTACACCGAGCTTCCCATGGCCGAACGCTTTGCCGCAGCCGCTCGTGACGGTTTCACGGCCGTGGAAATCCTCTCGCCCTATGCATGGGAACCCGCGGCGCTCAAAGCCATCCTGCAGCAACACGGCCAGCAGCTGGTGCTGTTCAACGCACCGCCCGGTGGCGTCGATGTGGCCAGCATCGAGAAGGCTTGGGCAAGCTCGCAAAAAGGCACGGCCTGCCTGCCGGGCCATGAAGCGGAGTTCCGTGCCGGTATCGCGATTGCGCTGGAGTATGCGCAATCGCTGGGCTGCCCGCGCATCCACGTAATGGCGGGCGTACTGCCCGCCGGGGTGGAGCGCGAGGCGGTGCAACCGACCTATGTGAACAACCTGCGCGAGGCGGCCCCACTGGCGGCCAAGGTGGGTGTGGACCTGTTGATCGAGCCTATCAACACCCGCGACATTCCGCGCTTCTTTTTGAACCGGCAAGACCACGCACATGAAATCATCCGCGAAGTGGGTGCGCCCAACGTCAAGGTGCAGATGGATCTTTACCACTGCCAGATCGTTGAAGGCGACCTGGCCATGAAACTGCGCAAATACCTGCCCACGGGCCACGTCGGCCATCTGCAGATCGCGGGCGCACCCGGCCGCAATG
>NZ_JBFUAZ010000050.1:0-12797 GCF_056406035.1 Polaromonas sp. P1_E1_2
GAGCAAGGCGCCCGTCCTGCTGACGGGGCCCACGGGTGCGGRCAAGTCGATGCTGGCGCGGCGAATCTTCGAGCTCAAAAAGTCGCGCCACCAGGTCAGCGGCAGCTTTGTCGACGTGAACTGCGCGACGCTGCACGGCGACGGTGCGGGCTCCACGCTGTTCGGCCACAAGAAGGGGGCGTTCACCGGGGCGGCCAATGACCGTCCCGGCTTGCTGCGCACCGCCGACAAGGGCGTGCTGTTTCTCGACGAGATTGGCGAGCTGGGCCTGGACGAGCAGGCCATGCTGCTCAAGGCCGTGGAAGAAAAACGCTTCCTGCCCGTAGGCGCCGACAAAGAAGTCGAAAGCAGCTTCCAGCTGATCGCCGGTACCAACAAGGACTTGCGTCTGGAAGTCGCCCGCGGGCGCTTCCGCGAGGACCTTTTTGCGCGTATCAATCTGTGGACTTACACCCTGCCCGGCCTCAGCCAGCGCCGGGAGGATATCGAGCCCAACATGGACCACCAGCTCACGCTCGCATCCGAGGATCTGGGCAGGAAAACCCGCATGACCGCTGAAGCCCGCGCAGCCTACCTGCGATTTGCACAATCGGGCGAGGCCATCTGGGCTGGCAATTTTCGCGACTTGAGYGCATCCATCACCCGCCTTGCCACGCTGGGTGACAACGGCCGCATCGGCGCAAGCCTGGTGGAGGCCGAGATCGCGCGACTACGCTGGCAATGGCAGGCCACAGAACAGGAAGCTAGCGGCGGCGCTGCCTCACTCGCCGAATTAATGGGAGGCGCCGCGGACACACTCGATTATTTTGAACAGCTACAGCTTCAGGCCGTGATTGAGGTCTGCCGCAAAAGCGCCTCCCTCAGCGACGCCGGGCGGGCGCTCTTCAATGTATCGCGCACCCAGCGCAGCGTAGTGAATGATGCGGACAGGCTGCGCAAATATCTGCTGAAATTTGACCTGACCTGGGAGAAGCTGTCGACCTGAACCCGGGTACAAACCCGAAACACAAGGCCAGGCAGCCCTATTCGCTCATCACCACCAGCACCTGCGCGTCGCTGCGGCCCAGCGAAAGGTAGATGTGGCCCACGCCGCTGTCGAAATAGGCCGACTCATGGCGCGCCACTTCGATGATTTCGCCGGTCTCGAACTCGATGCGCACCCGGCCCGACAGAACGATCACGAACTCCTGCCCTGCGTGGCGGATAAAGTCGGGGAACTGGCTGCGGCTGCGCGCCACGATGCGGCCGTGCATCGGCGTCATGCGCTTGCCCGGAAAGCCGGCGGCCAGCGCGCCGTAGTCATAGTTGCCCGAGCTGTAGGCCGGCGCACCGCCTGCTTCGGACCAGACCACCACCGGCTTTGCAGCGCCAGGGGCCGGCGCCGCGGCTCGCGCGTCCAGCAGCTGTCCCACGTCCAGCGACAGCGCCCGCGCTACGGCGGCCAGCTTTTCATAGCTGACCGAAATCTGGCCCAGCTCCATCTTGGACAGCGTGGACAGTGCCACGCCGGAACGGCCGGACAGGTCCTTGAGCGTCAGCCGCCGCGCCTTGCGGTGCCCGCGCAGGCTCAGGCCGAGCCGCACCCGGTCCGCCTCGGGGGCGGCGGCAGGGTTGCGGGCGGGGCGTGCAGGCATGGTGTTTTCCCTTTTTTCGAAAAATCCCGGTAAATGGGCTGGACAGGCATGATTCTCGCATGTGAGAATTCTCAAATGAGAGAATTTGACATCCTTATCTTCGGCGCCGGCATTGCGGGCGCATCTTTGGCCTGGCGCCTGGCCGGGCAACGCAGCGTTGCGCTCGTCGAACGTGAATCCCAGCCGGGGTTTCACTCCACCGGCCGGTCGGCGGCCATGTTCATGGAAACCTACGGCCCGCCCATGGTGCGGGCGCTGACGCGTGCGAGCCGCGGGTTTTACGAACGGCCGCCGGAAGGGTTTCACCCGGCACTGATACAGCCCCGGGGCGTGCTTTACCTTGCCACGCACGGCCAGGAAGAAGAACTGGCGCACACCCGCCAGGAACTGTCCGCAAGCTGCCCCGGCCTGGTGACGCTGGACGCCGGCACCACGCTGGCCCATGTACCCTGCCTGCGGCCCGATGTGGTGCACGGCGCGCTGTACGACGCAGGCGCGCAGGACATGGATGTGCATGCACTGCACCAGGGCTTTCTGCGCGGCTTTCGCCAGAAGGCCGGTGCCGACGGAGAGCTGCGAACCGCCGCCACACTGACACAGGCCACGCATGACGGACAGCGCTGGACCCTGCAATTCAGCGACGGCGAGACGCTGCGCGCCAAAACCGTGGTGAATGCCGCAGGCGCCTGGGCTGACGAGCTGGCCGCCATGTTCGGCGCGCAGCCCATCGGTCTGGTGCCGCACCGGCGCAGCGCCTTTACCTTCAAGGCGCCCGAGGGCATGGACACCTCACACTGGCCCGCCGTGGTGGGTGTGGATGAAAGCTACTACTTCAAGCCCGATGCCGGGCAGCTGCTGGGCTCACCCGCCAATGCGGACCCGACGGTTCCGCACGACGTGGTTCCTGAAGAGCTGGACATTGCCATGGGTATTCACCAGATCGAAAGTGTGTCGACACTGACGATTCGCCGCCCTTCCAGCACGTGGGCCGGCCTGCGCTCTTTTGTACCCGACGGGGAAATGGTGATTGGCCATGACAACGCCTGCCCCGGTTTTTTCTGGCTCGCAGCGCAGGGCGGCTACGGCATCCAGAGCGCGGCAGGTGCAAGTGCGCTGGCCGATGCGCTGATCCGCCAGGCGGCGCTGCCTGAAGAGCTGCACCAGCAAGGCGTTGATGCGTCCAGGCTGTCACCTGCCCGGTTGCGTTAAACCTTGAGCCAACCCCCTTCGAATCACTCCTTTCCGATTGATCAAATTTTCAACGAGGCCTACCATGCACCACATGTCTTTCAAAGCAATGCGCCGCACGCTGATCGCCAGCGCCTTCTTTTCCTGCGGGCTTGCCGCCATGGTTGGACCCGCCCATGCCGCCGATTTTCCTGAGCGTCCGGTGACGCTGGTCGCGCCCTTCCCTGCCGGCGGTGCGGCCGACGTGCTGGCGCGTATCCTGGGCAAGACCCTGGGTGACCAATTGGGCCAACCCGTGGTGGTCGAAAACAAGCCGGGCGCCGGCACCGCCATAGGTGCGGCTGCGGTAGCCAACGCCAAGCCCGACGGCTATACCCTGCTCGTGAGCTCCAACTCCACCTTCACGCTGAACCCGGCGCTGCAACCCAAGCTGTCTTATGACCCGGCCAAGGGCTTTGACGCGATAGGCATGGTGGGCTCGGTGGCGCTGGCCATGCTGGTGAATCCGTCGGTCACGGCCACCGACGTGCACCAGTTCGTCGCGGCGGCCAAGGCCAATCCGGACAAATACCTGTACGGCAGCTTCGGCAATGGCACCAGCTCCAACTTCGCCGGCGCGATGTTCAATACGGCCACGGGCCTGAAGATGACGCATGTGCCCTACAAGGGCTCCGGCCCCCTGATGACCGATCTGATCGGCGGCCAGATCCCGGTGTCTTTCGACACCGTGGTCGCTGCATCGCAGCAACTCAAGTCCGGCAAGATCCGCGTGCTGGCCGTGGCCATGAACAAGCGCTCGGCCCTGCTGCCCAATGTGCCGACCATGGCCGAGGCCGGCTACCCGGCCGTCGACATGAACGCCTGGCTGGCCGTGGTGGCGCCCAAGGGCTTGCCGGTGCCCGTCAAGGCACGGCTGGAAAAGGCCCTGGCCACGGTGATGGCCAGCACCGAAACCCTGGACAAACTCAAGGCGGCGGGTTTCGAGCCCGGCTACGCCGCCATCCCCGACTGGTCCGGCATGGTGACGGCGGAAATTGCGCGCATGAAGGCACTGGCCGAACGCTCCCAGATCAAAACAGATTGAACAAGACATCGATATGCCCTCCACCCTGCCAGACATCTCCGCCGTCGAACTCCGTAGCCTGATCGCCAGCCGCGAGGTATCGCCGGTGGAGCTGATGGACGCCTGCATAGACCGCATCGAACGCCTCAACCCCGCCATCAACGCGATCTGCGCGACCGACTTCACGCGTGCGCGCGAGGGTGCACGCGAAGCCGAAGCGCAAGTGATGCGCGGCGCACCGCTGGGCCCTTTGCACGGACTGCCGCTGGGGGTGAAGGATCTGCAGGACACCGCGGGCCTGCTCACCACCTACGGCAACATAGGACTTCGCGGCAACGTGCCGGCCAAAGACAACGCGCTGGTGGCCAAACTGCGCGCGGCGGGCGCCATCGTCACGGCCAAGACCAACGTGCCCGACATGGGTGCCGGCGCCAACTCACGCAACCCGGTGTGGGGCGCGACGGGCAACCCGTTCAACCCCACGCTCAACGCCGGCGGTTCTTCCGGCGGCTCGGCGGCGGCGCTGGCAGCCGGCATGCTGCCGATCTGCACCGGCTCCGACACCGGCGGCTCGCTGCGTATTCCGGCTTCGCTCTGCGGCGTGGTCGGCCTGCGGCCTTCGCCCGGACTGGTGGCCAACGATGCCCGGCCACTGGGCTGGTCCGTCATCTCCGTACTCGGCCCSATGGGGCGCAACGTGGCCGATACGGCGCTGCTGTTTGCAGCCAGCGTAGGCGCGAACSCACGCGACCCGCTTTCCTACCCGGTGGATGCCTCCACATTCTGGCCCTTGAAGCAGGTGGACCTTTCCACCTTGCGTGTGGGCACCACGGAAGACTTTGGCATGTGCATCGTGGACCCGGAAATCCGGCGCGTGTTCCGCCAGCGCGTGGAAGCCATCCGGCCGCTGGTAGCGAGCTGCGAGCCGATAGACCTTGAGCTGGGCGATGCCGACCGCGCCTTTGACACGCTGCGCGCAGAAAGTTTTGTCGCGGCATTCGCTGACACCTACCGCAACGCGCCCGAAACGCTGGGCCCGAATGTACGCGCCAACATGGAAATCGCAGCCGCCATCACCCTGGCGGACCGCGCCTGGGCGCACCTGGAACAAACACGCATTTCGCGCCGCTTTGCCAAAGCTTTCGAGCAGTACGACATCATCCTGGCGCCCGTCACGCCGGTCACGCCCTTCCCCTGGACAGAGCTGTATGCCGGCAACATCGACGGCCAGGCCATGCGCAACTACTACCACTGGCTGGGCCTGACCTATGTGGTGACCCTGGCCACCAACCCGGCGCTGGCGTTGCCCTGCGGCAAGGACGAACACGGCATGCCTTTCGGGCTGCAGGTGATTGGACGGCTGCACGCCGATGCGCAACTGCTGGCCGCATGCCAGGCGCTGGAACAGGTCTTTGAAGCCAGCGATACCTTGCGCAGGCCGCAACCCGATTTGCAAACTTTGCAGACGGCACGGCCGGAACTCAAATCCATCGTCACGCATCCGCCCGAGATCAGCGCGGCGCCCGGCACGGGTGGTTTGACGGCCGTGTGAGGTTTTTTCCCTGTTTTATTTACCAAACAGGCCCGAAACGCAGGCAGAACCTGCGCAAGTAGCTACAAAATCAATAGCGCCCGGAAGTCATTGACGTTGGTATGTGTGGGCCCGGGAATGACCAGGCCACCCAGCGGCTCGAAGTAGCCGTAGGCGTCGTTGCGGTCCAGGTACTGGTCCAGCTTCATGCCTTTGGCCAGTGCGCACTGCAGCGTGTCGGGCGCCACATAGGCACCCGCGTWGTCCTCCACGCCATCAATGCCGTCGGTGTCAGCTGCCAGCGCATACACACCCGGCTGGCCCTGCAGGGCCAAGGCCAGGCCCATGCAGAATTCGCCGGCACGGCCTCCGCGGCCGCGGGGTGTGCCTTCTGCTTGCTTGCGGACGGTCACTGTGGTTTCCCCGCCGCTCAGGATCACGCAGGGCTTGCTGAAGGGCTGCCCCTTCAATGCCACGGCACGGGCAAGCGCCGCATGCACCTTGCCGACCTCGCGGGATTCACCTTCCATCTCGTCGCTCAGGATGTGCGCCTGCAAGCCGGCTGCGCGCGCCACAGCGGCGGCAGCCTCCAGGCTTTGCTGCGGCGTGGCAATCATATGCACCTCATGGCCTTTGAAGACCGCATCGCCCGGCTTGGGCGTTTCGAGTGCGCCCTGCTCCAGCAGGCTCATGATGGCGCCGGGCACTTCAATGCCGTAGCGCTGCAGGATGGCCACCGCCTCGGCGCAACTGGTGGCGTCAGGCACAGTAGGGCCGCTGGCGATGATGGACGGATCGTCTCCCGGCACGTCGCTGATGGTCAGCGTCACCACACGCGCCGGCGCGCAGGCTGCGGCCAGGCGGCCGCCCTTGATGCGCGAGAGATGTTTGCGCACGCAGTTCATCTCGGAAATATTGGCGCCGCTGTTGAGCAGCGCCTTGTTGATACGCTGCTTGTCTTCCAGCGTCAAGCCTTCGGCCGGCAAGGTCAGCAACGCCGAGCCGCCCCCCGAGATCAGGCACAGCACCAGGTCGTTTTTGCCCAGCCCCTGCACCATGGCCAGGATGCGCTGTGCAGCTTCCAGCCCTGCCGCGTCCGGCACCGGGTGCGCGGCTTCGACAACCTCGATGCGCTGTTTCAGCCCTTCGGGGCGCGGCGGAATGTGGTGGTAGCGGGTCACGACCAGGCCTTCAAGCGGTGCGTCGGCGGGCCACAGTGCCTCCACCGCCTGCGCCATGGAACCGCCGGCCTTGCCCGCACCGATCACGATGGTGCGGCCGCCGCTTTCGGGGGTGGGCGGTTTGGGCAGGTAGCGTGCGGTGTTCTCAAGCGGCAGCGCGCGCGCAACGGCGGCGGCGTACAGGTGCTCGAGGAACTGGCGCGGCTGGGTGGCGGCGTCCGGGATGGGCGTGCCGGGGGTAGGTGTCTTGGCTGCAGTCATTGAAATGTCTCCACCCCGGATTGTGCCGTGGTAACCGGGCAGTAACCCGGAAACGCGGGATGGTTTGGGATTTCGCCGGAAAGGCAGTTTCCTAGAATGAGCCATCATCCACCGAAGCAGAAAGAAGAGTCTCATGAACGCCTACCTGGCCCTGGGCATCGCCATCGTTGCCGAAGTCATTGCC
Source organism: Polaromonas sp. P1_E1_2 (assembly GCF_056406035.1). Taxonomy (NCBI): domain Bacteria; kingdom Pseudomonadati; phylum Pseudomonadota; class Betaproteobacteria; order Burkholderiales; family Comamonadaceae; genus Polaromonas; species Polaromonas sp. P1_E1_2. The sequence continues at coordinate 7,043 of NZ_JBFUAZ010000050.1, forward strand.
ACCACGGCACTCAAGTCCAGCGACAGTTTCACGCGCCTGGTGCCCTCGTTGATCAGCATCGCGGGTTATGGCACCGCGCTGTATCTCCTCACGGTGACGATGAAGTCCATCCCCACCGGCGTGACCTACGCCATATGGTCGGGCCTGGGCATTGTGCTGATCAGCATCACCAGTTTCTTCGTTCACCAGCAGAAGATTGACCTCTGGGGCATGGTGGGGATGGCGCTCATCATTGCCGGCGTGGTGGTGTTGAACCTTCTTTCCAACACCACCAGCCTTCACTGAGGCCCCCGTCTTGCGGCCCTGACAGGACTCTCATCTCACGGCAAAGATCCGGCATTGGAGTTGAAGCCATAACCGACCGGCGCCGGGAGCTACTTTTTCCCCAGGCCCAGGCGCTTCGCACCTTCGGTGTAGATACGGATGCGCTCCTTCATGAATCCGTCCATCTGGTCCAGGCCCACGTTGACGAGCTCAAAGCCATTTTTGGCGGCGAGTTCCTTCATCTCGGGGTCGTTGTTCAGCACGGCCCACATGTCCGACAGCCGCTTGCGCGCTTCCAGCGGGGTGGACTTGGGCACGCCAATGCCGCGGTAGGCGCCGTCCACCCAGTCCACACCAAGCTCCCTGAAGGTAGGCACGTCGGGCATCATCGGGTGGCGCTTTTCCATGGCGACTGCCAGCGGGCGCACCCTGCCCTTGTTGCCGATGGCAAACGGCGTGTAGGTCATCGCACCGTCGACCTGCGAGCCGATCACGGCCATCGTCATGTCGCCCGTCCCCTTGTAGGGCACGTAGGTGCTCTTGACGCCGAAAGCCGCGTTGAGCCGCTCATGCGCCGCATGGTTGGCGGAGTTCAGCCCCGAGCCGCCCAGGTTCAGCTTGCCGGGGTCTTTTTTGGCTGCGGCGATGAAGTCCGCAAACGTTTTGATAGGGCTTTTCTCGGGCACCACCAGCACGTCGGGGGTGTAGTGGAACCAGAACACCGGCACGATGTCGGCAGTTTTGTACTGCACCTCGCCCTCGATGGGCTGGAACACGATGTGCGGCAGGTTGATGCCCACTACATTGAGGCCGTCGCCCGGCAGGTTGTTCATCTGGCCCCACATCAGGCCGCCGCCGGCGCCCGCCTTGTACTGGATGATGGTGTCGACGGCCGGGCATTTTTTCTTGAGCACGACCTGCTGGTGGCGCGCCGACAGGTCCGACTCACCACCCGGTGGAAAGGCCTGCCAGTACAGCACGTTCCTGTCGGGGCACACCACACCCGCTGCGGGCGCGGCAGTCTGCGCCATGGCGGCGGGCACTGCGGCCATGCAGAAAATGCCCATCCACTTTTTCACTTCAACTTTCATGGTGTGTCTCCTGAATGTTTCTGAAGCGGAAAACTCGCCGGCATGCGTAGCCTGGTTGCACCGGCTTTCACTGAAAGGCTCAAGCGGCCTGCAGTAGTCGCTGCCTGCCGACCTCTGCACAGACGGCCTCGGTGACCTGCGCCGTTGTGGCGCTGCCGCCCAGGTCGCGCGTGTGCAGCGCAGCGCTGGCGGTCGCCTTTTCGATTGCGGCCATCAACACCGCGGCCGCACCGGTTTCGCCCAGGTGCTCCAGCAGCATGACACAACTCCAGAAAGTGCCAATAGGGTTCGCCAGGCCTTTTCCCATGATGTCAAAGGCCGAGCCGTGAATCGGCTCGAACATGCTCGGGTAGCGGCGCTCGGGGTCGATATTGCCCGTCGGTGCAATGCCCAGGCTGCCGGCCAGCGCGGCCGCCAGGTCGCTCAGGATATCGGCATGCAGGTTGGTGGCGACCACGGTATCGAGCGAAGCGGGGCGGTTGACCATGCGGGCCGTGCAGGCGTCGACCAGTTCCTTGTCCCAGGTCACGTCCGGAAACTCCCGGCTGATCTGCAGCGCGATCTCGTCCCACATCACCATGGCATGGCGCTGGGCGTTGGACTTGGTGACCACGGTCAGCAGCTTGCGCGGGCGGGACTGGGCGAGCCTGAAGGCAAAGCGCATGATGCGCTCGACGCCGGCGCGGGTCATCATCGACACATCGGTGGCCACTTCGATCGGGTGGCCCTGGTGGGCGCGCCCGCCCACACCTGAATACTCGCCTTCGGAGTTCTCGCGCACGATCACCCAGTTGAGCTGCTCCGGTGTGCAGCGCTTGAGCGGCGCGTCGATGCCGGGCAGGATGCGCGTGGGCCGCACATTGGCGTACTGGTCAAAGCCCTGGCAAATTTTGAGGCGCAAGCCCCAAAGCGTGATGTGGTCGGGAATGTGCGGGTCGCCGGCCGAGCCGAACAGGATGGCGTCCTTGTCGCGCAGCGCGTCCAGGCCGTCCTCCGGCATCATCATGCCGTGCCGGCGATAGTAGTCGCCGCCCCAATCAAAAGCACTGAAGCTGAAAGCGAAATTCTTTTGTGCCGCGGCCAGTGCCTGCAGCACCTGCTGGCCGGCCGGTACGACTTCCTTGCCGATGCCGTCGCCGGGGATGCAGGCGATCTTGTAGGTCTTCATGTTGGTTCCTCAGTTTTCTCGGTTGTGATCTGTTCACTGTATCGGTTGGCAMAGACAATAAAACCCCCTAAAGTAAGATTACTGTTAACCACAGGTTACGAATGATTCCAGTCAACACAGCCCCCTCGGAGATGGCTTTTTTCAGCCTGCTGGCGCGCTACGGCAGCCTGTCGGCCACGGCGCGCGAGCTCGGCGTCAGCACAGCTGCCATCAGCAAGCGGCTCGCGCAGATGGAGGCCAGGCTGGGGGTGCAGTTGCTGAGCCGCACCACACGGCGCGCCAGCCTCACGCAGGAAGGCGAGATTTACCTTACGCACGCGCGCCGCATCCTTGCCGACATTGACGACATGGAGCAGCAGGTGTCCAGTGCCGTGGCGGCGCCCAAGGGCCTGCTGCGCGTGAACGCCACCATAGGCTTCGGCCGCAACCATGTGGCGCCGCTGATCTCGCGTTTCGTGAAAGCCCATCCCGGGGTAGAAGTGCAGTTGCAGCTCACGGTCAATCCGCCGCCGCTGACTGAAGACGCCTTCGATGTTTGTGTCCGTTTCGGTGAACCGCCGGACGCCCGCGTGATCGCGCGGTTGATCGCACCGAATCGCCGCCTGCTCTGCGCCTCACCGGCCTATCTGGCCCGCCACGGCACGCCCAGGGTGCCGCATGACCTGGCGCAGCACAACTGCATCGGCATACGCCAGGGTGACGAGGCCTACGGCATGTGGCGCCTGGCTTCCGGCAAGCACACGCAGGCCATCAAGGTGCACGGCAACCTCAGCACCAGCGACGGCGAGATTGCGGTGAACTGGGCCCTCGACGGCCACGGAATTTTGATGCGCGCCGAATGGGACATCGCCAAATACCTGCGCAGCGGCCGGCTGGTGCAGGTGCTGGAGAACTACCGCACACCGGCAGCCGACATCCATGCGGTGTACCCGGCCCGGCATCAGCATTCGGTGCGGGTCAGGGCTTTTGTGGATTTCCTGGCCCAGCATTTCAGCAAGCCGTCCACACGCGCCGCAGGGCTGGCCGGCAACTGGTAAGGCTTGCCCGGCTTACTCGGCTTACTCCGTTTTGGCGCCCGCATCGAACCACTGCCTGATCGCCTGCCGCTCAGTCTCCGTGATGCCCGTGGCATTGTTCATGGGCATCAGCCGCGTGACCACCGCCTGCTGGTAGACCTGCGTCGCGTGGCGCGCCAATGCTTCGGGTGAGTCAAGCCGCACGTTTTTCATCTGCACCTGTGCACCGTGGCACAGGTAGCAGCGCTGGGCCATGATGGCCTGCACTTGTTGAAAGCTATTTTGGCCTGCAGCGCCCACTGGTTGTGCGCCACCAGCTACTGAATTGATAGCGCCCACAGCGGCAGGAGGTTTCATCCAGACGATCACGGCGGCGATGACAGCCACGCCCACCAGCGCATACGGCAACGGGTGCCGGTTGCGGCCCAGTTTGTAGCCGTGGCGCAGCACAAAAAACTGGCGGATGGCCGCGCCGACCAGCATCATCAGGATCAGCACCAGCCAGTTCTGCGGGTGGCTCCAGGTAAAGCTGTAGTGGTTGCTGAGCATGGCAAACAACACCGGCAGCGTGAAGTAGGTGTTGTGCACGCTGCGCTGCTTGCCGCGCTGGCCGTGCACCGCATCGACCGGCTCGCCGGCCTTGATGGCGGCGACGACCTTGCGCTGGCCGGGGATGATCCAGAAGAACACGTTGGCGCTCATGGCGGTGGCCATCATGGCGCCTACCAGCAAAAAGGCCGCGCGCCCGGCAAACCAGTGGCAGGCCAGCCAGGAGGCTGCGCACACCAGCACCGCGACCAACGCGCCGACGATGGCATCTCCGCTTTTCTTGCGCCCGAACAGCTGGCAGATGCCGTCGTACAGCATCCAGAAAATTACAAAGAAGGACAGCGCCACCGCACCGGCCGCGCCGGGCGACCAGTTCATCAGCGATTTGTCGACAAGGTAGGTGCCGGCGTTCCACAAATAGGAGATCGTGAACAGCGCAAAGCCCGACAGCCAGGTGCTGTAGCTTTCCCAGTAAAACCAGTGCAGGTGCGCCGGCAGTTGCGGCGGCTTGACAGCGAATTTGACGGGGTGGTAAAAACCGCCGCCGTGCAYGGCCCAGAGCTCGCCGCTCACGCCCTGCTTTTTGAGGTCTTCGTCCTCGGGCGGCGTGAGGCTGCTGTCGAGAAAGACAAAATAAAACGAGGAACCCACCCAGGCGATGGCGGTGATGACATGGACCCAGCGCAGCAGCAGGTTGGCCCAGTCGAGAAGGTAGTTTTCCATATCTCTCAACCTATGCAGCACGCGAGGGCGCTGCCTTGTGCAACCTGCTCACCACTGCGGGCGCTGTAAGCAGAAACAAGGCCGCGAACAAAAGAAGCTGGCGCTAACTTGAAGTTAGCTCCGGCTTCCCGGCTCCGCTGCGGCCTGACGCACCAAGTTTATAGAGTTTGGCTTCAGCTCCGAAAAATTTCTGCGCCGCGCTCAACCCGCGTTGATGGTTTGCAACAGCTGGGCCGCTACCGCCACGGCGATGACTTCCGGCTCCTTGCCAGTAATGCCGGGCACGCCGATGGGGCACGTCACTTGCGCCAGCTCGCTCGCGGCGAAGCCCCGGGCTTCCAGGCGGTGGCGGAATGCCGCCCATTTGGTCTTGCTGCCGATCAAGCCGATGTAGGGTAAATCGGATTTCTCGCGCTGGCGCAGCAGGCAGGCAGCCACGATGTCGAGGTCTTCCGCATGGCTGAAGCTCATGATGAGCACGCGGGACTGCGGCGCCAGGCCAGGCACGGCGGCTTGTACGGGATCGGAATGTTCGGCCACCACGCGCGGCGGCACGCTGGCGGGGAACACGCCGTCGCGGCTGTCTATCCAGCTGAGTGAAAACGGCAAGGGGGCGAGCACCCGCACCAGCGCGTGGCCGACGTGGCCGCCGCCGAACAGCGCCACCGGCGTCAACTCGGCCTGGCCCAATCGCACGGCTAGCGCCGGTGTGTCGCCCGCGCTGACGCATTCAAAGCGAAGCTCCACCACGCCGCCACAGCATTGGCCCAGCGACGGGCCCAGTGCCACGCGCAACGTTGTCGCCTGACGCCCCTGGGCGCCATCCGCGAGCAGCGCACGCGCCCTGGCGATGGCGTCGTATTCCAGGTGGCCGCCGCCTATCGTGCCCACCAGCGCATCGGGAAAGACCGCCATCCAGGTTCCCGCCTCGCGCGGCACCGAAC
>NZ_JBFUAZ010000051.1:0-12753 GCF_056406035.1 Polaromonas sp. P1_E1_2
TCGCAGCATCGCTCGCGCCAAGACTATCCTGGCCGAAACCATCGTCAAGCAAGGAGCCAAAAAATGACGGAAGCTAAAAAATCCCTCAAGCGCACCTTGATCGGCAAGGTGGTCAGCGACAAGCGCGCCAAGACCGTCACGGTTCTGGTTGAGCGTCGTGTGAAGCACGAGCTGTACGGCAAGATCGTATCGCTGTCCAGCAAGTACCACGCCCATGACGAAAAAGGCGAGTACCACACAGGTGATGTGATCGAGATCACCGAAAGCCGCCCGATCTCCAAGACCAAGAACTGGGTTGTGACCCGTCTGGTTGAAAAGGCTGCGGTCGTTTAAGTCTTGAGTTCAACTTAAGGCTGACTCCGGTCACGCTCAAAAAAATGGCTCACTTCGGTGGGCCGTTTTTGTTTGTGCCTTCTGCGATGCCGCTGGTGTGCCGCCGTCCCTCCGGGCTTTCGAAGTATGACCTTCACGTGCGCGCCGCCTTTTGCACAGTGAGCACACGCTTGCTGCCGCCGCACTACACTTCGGGGTTGATTTCCCCACTTCATTCACAACCCATCCATTCTTGAGGAGCACACCATGATCAAAGTAGGCGACACCCTTCCGGCCACCACGCTGATGGAATTTTCTGAAGTTGAAGGCAATGGCTGCAGCATTGGTCCCAACCCGGTCGACGTGGCCAAGGCCACCGCTGGCAAGACCATTGCGCTGTTCGCACTTCCTGGCGCGTTCACGCCCACCTGTTCGGCCAAGCACGTGCCCGGCTACGTAGAGAAGTTCGCTGAACTGAAGGCCGCAGGTGTTGACGAGATCTGGTGCCTGAGCGTGAACGATGCGTTTGTCATGGGCGCCTGGGCACGCGACCAGAAGACCGGCGACAAGGTGCGCATGCTGGCCGATGGCAGTGCAGAGTTCGCCAAGGCCACGGGCCTGACGCTGGACCTGACGGCGCGCGGCATGGGCCTGCGCAGCAACCGCTACTCCATGCTGGTCAAGGATGGAAAGGTCGCCAGCATGAATGTTGAAGGCCCAGGCAAGTTTGAAGTCAGTGATGCCGCCACGTTGCTGGCGCAGGCCAAAGGCTGATCACGCTGCCCCCCCCCTGGCCCTTACGGGGGTCTGTCAAAGCCGCTGCCTCTTTGTCAGCGGCTTTTTTTTGCTCTGCTGGTGATGGCGGATTGACGTCGGCCAGTTAATTGCTATCAATAACATAGCTGCTTGCGCAAGATCCTATTGGCCTGCTGCATGTTTTTCCTAAAAATCGACCTTGAGATAGTGTGCGCCCGGGATCGGGTTGTGATAGTAGGGCGGTATCTCGGAGAATCCCAGCTCGGCATACAGGGCGCGCGCCGATTCCATGTCGTCCAGCGTGTCCAGCAGCACCGAGGAATAGCCCGCCACGCGCGCCGCGTCCAAAGTCGCCTCCGCCAGCTGCCGGCCCAGACCGAGGCGGCGAAACGGCAGGCGTACATACAGCCGCTTCATTTCCCCGGCATTCGGGTAATCGACCGAGTCCAGTGCCCGCAGCGCGCAACAGCCGGCGACTTCGCCGTCGACCAGGGCCAGCAGCAGCGCACCCTCAGGGTCATCGTACTCACCGGGCAGTTCGGCCAGTTCGGCCTCAAAATTCTGGAAGCACAGGTCAATGCCCAGCTGCTCCGCATACTCGCGAAAAATCAGGCGCGTGGCGGCCAGCTGCGCCGGCGTGTCGGGCGTGATGAACTGGATGGAGGGGCGTTGCACGGATCGGCGGGGAGAAGTCGACAACCAGTTTACCGTGATTTGCAACTGGAGAGCAGGCCCGGGACGCCCCGGCCGGAGGCATCAAAATGCAGGCGCGGCCAGTGTAGACACCCAGTAAGCCACGCCGCCGCAAATCGCCAGGATCAGCGCCGCAGCCAGGCGCGAGACCGTGTCGTCCCGCGATGGCGGGGCCGGCACCACCAGCTCCTTGTCACCATGCAGCATGGCGCCGACCAGGTTGTGCTTGCGGGTCAGGTAATAAACGATGGCCGCGATGTGCAATACCACCAAAGCCAGAAGCACCCACTTGCCAATGTTCTTGTGATAGTTGGTTGCCAGGCCGACGGTGGCGTTGGAGACAAAACGTGTCAGCGGGCCGGCAAAGGCAATTTCATCGTCGCTCAGCAGGCCCGTGCCGACCTGGGCCACCAGAAATCCCAGCATGGCGAACACCGAACCAGCGCCTATCGGGCTGTGGCCCACACCGTGTTCGGGCTTGCCCTGGCCCTTGAGGTAGTTGATGACACTTTGGGGCGCATAGATGAACGCCCCAAAGCGAGACCAGCGCCCACCCACCAGGCCCCAGACAATGCGAAACAGCAGCAGGGCCAGCACGGTATAGCCAAACCGGAAATGCCAGACCATGGCGTTGCCACCGATGGTGCCGGTAATGGCCAGCCCAAGCACACAAGCCACCAGCGCCCAGTGAAAAAATCGCGTGGGAAAATCCCAGACGCGCACCTTGTGAAGATTTTTATTGGTGTACATGCTCACTCCTCGTTTTGTGATTGTTGTATGCAACGGTGCTCTTGATACGGCCTCGCTGCCACTTGGTGCTTTCCCGTAGCGCATAAGTTCCTGCGGAACTTATCTGGTCTGGCTAAACTCAGCCCTATGGCAACAGGCAAAGTGTGTTGCCATTGCCCCATCTTAAGAAAAAACCTACGAGGAAACCCATGAAAGCTTTTGCCTGTATCGCCGCAGCCGCCACTTTAATGGCCATGGCTGCTCCGGCCTCCGCGCAGTTTGCCAAACCCGAAGACGCCATCAAATATCGCCAAAGCGCGTTGTTTGTCATGGGCCAGCATTTCGGTCGTGTCGGCGCCATGGCCAACGGCCGTGTCCCCTTCGACGCCAAAGTCGCTGCGGAAAACGCCGAGATCGTGGCCGACATGGCCAAGCTCCCGTGGGCTGGCTTTGGGCCTGGCACCGACAAAGGCGGCAATACCAAGGCCAAGCCTGAAATCTGGGCTGAACAAGCCAAGTTCAAGGAAGGCCACGAAAAGCTGGTCGCAGAGACCGCCAAGCTGGCCGCCGCAGCCAAGACCGGCAACCTTGACAACCTGAAGACCGCCTTTACGGCTACGGCCGGCAGTTGCAAGGCTTGCCACGACGCGTTTCGGGCTCAGTAGCCCTCTGTTGAAGCTCACTTCGTGTAGCTTCCTCTCCCCCTCAGGGGGACAGGCGCCTTGCGCCCGGCGAAGCCAGACCCGCGGCCCCTGCTGGCTAAATCGTGGACATGGGTGCTGCTATTAAATTCATAGCTGGTTGCGCCCGTCCCATATGGTCAAAAGGCCTGTTTCATTGCTGAAACAGGCCTTTTTTTCGGGCGGGGAACGCTTATCAGGTCTCTTTGAGAAGTTTTTCGATCAGCTGGTGCAGCGCCGCAAAGTCGGGCTCACCCACGTACTGCTTGACGATCTCGCCGCGCTTGTTGACCAAGTAGGTGGTGGGTGTGAGCTGGACATCGCCCCATGCTTTGGCCACTGCGCCTGTGTTGTCGATCGCCACCTTGAAGGGCAGCTGGCGCGTTTGCGTGTAATTGACGACATAGCTGGGTGGGTCGTAGCTCATGGCCACGGCCAGCGTGTCGTAGCCTTGGGATTGGTATTTGTTGTAGGTCGAGATGACCTTCGGCATTTCTGCCACGCAGGTCACACAGCTCGTGGCCCAGAAATTGACCAGGGTGACCTTGCCTTTGAGGTCGGCGGTGGTTTTTTTGCTGCCGTCCAGCAACACAAAGGTCGACTCCGGCGCGGCCTCGGCGCCGCCACATCCCGGCAGGCAGGCAAGGGCCGCCACAGCCAAAATACCGGCCAGTGCCGTGCGGCATACTGTCAGGCGGGATGTCAATTTCATTGGAAGGACCTCATCATGCAACGTCGCWATTTTAACCAGGCCGGCGTCAGCGCGTTGGGCGCACTGATATTGGCCGCTTACCACCAGGCCCACGCACTCTCGCTCGGGGACCTGTCCGGCATCAGCAATGCCGACGCCAGCGCCGGCCTGAAAACAGCCCTTGAAAAGGGCGCTGTCGCCGCCGTCGCCCTGCTGGGCAAGACAGATGGATTCCTCGGCAACCCAAAAGTTCGCATTCCCTTGCCCGGATATCTCGAAGATGCGTCGAAATTGCTGAAAAACTTCGGCCAGGGCAAGCGGATCGATGAACTGGTGACGTCCATCAACCGGGCCGCTGAAGCTGCCGTGCCCATGGGAAAGGACCTGCTGGTCAATGCGGTACGCACCATGAATGTGAATGACGCCAAGAACATCCTGACGGGTGGCGAAACCTCGGTGACCACTTTCTTTGCCGAGAAGACCCGCACCCCGCTGGGCGTGAAGTTTCTGCCCGTGGTGACCAAAGCCACCGAAAAAGTCGGCCTGGCCAACAAGTACAACGAATTCGCCGGCAGGGCCGCCGGCTTTGGCCTGGTCAAGAAAGAAGACGCCAACATCCAGCAGTACGTGACCGGCAAATCGCTGGACGGCCTGTACCTGATCATCGGCGAGGAAGAAAAGAAGATCCGGCAAGACCCGGTAGGCACGGGCAGCGCCATCCTCAAGAAGGTCTTCGGATCCATGAAATAACGGGTTTTCTGAAATATTGCATCGGAAATTGGCTTCCAGCCTATATAGGGCGGGCGCAAGCAGCTATTAAAAAATGAGCGACATCAAGGGCGGAGCAGCGGGATCTGGTTCAGGAGCAGAGACGGCGTCTTCATGGGTCGGGCGGCCCCGAAAAAACGCATTTACTTACATGCGGCTGGTAAATATGACCACGCGGGAAATGCCTTAACAGCCCCGCCGATAAACGTGCTCTGATCAGGTTGCAGCGAACGGTCTGGAGCGGCTGCAGATACCGCGGATTACCGACGGTATGTGAAGAATGCCGCTCAAGCCGCCAAGCTGGGTTATGCAGGCTTCGTCCCGTGGCTGGGGGGCAACGGATGGACGCCGGCATGAAGCGCCGCCACGTCAGCAAATCCGGACATTGCCGAAACATGGATTTATCATCAAGACGGACAGCCACCGCTTCTCAGCGGGTGGCAACCTTGCGGTTCACGCTTCGGGGTTGCGTCCGGTTCGGATTCGCGCTTCGCACTCCCGCACGAAACCCACGAGGTGAGCCATGAACGAGCACCCCGATCCATGCCCCAGGGGCGCCAGCCGAGCCCCTTTTGCCGCCACGGTTTCGGTGGTTGCAGGATTGGGTGAGCGGCTAAAGTTGCTGCTGGCTCTGCTGACGTTCGCCTCTCATGCCGCCTTCGCGGCCCCCTTGCTCAATGAGCCCATCCAGCCAATCCCCCTCACGCTGAAGCAGGACCCGGCCCGTGCCGAAATCGGGCGGCAGCTATTTCACGATCCACGCCTGTCCGGAAACGGGCGCGTGTCTTGTTTCAGCTGCCATGATTTGAGCAAGGGCGGCGGTGACGGCCGTGACCGCTCCGTCGGRCTTAACGGTGGACTGACCGGTGTCAATGCCCCGACGGTGTTCAATGCGGCGCTCAATTTCAGGCAATTCTGGAACGGCCGCGCCGAATCGCTGGAGTCCCAGGTAGACCATGTCATGCTGAACCCGATCGAGATGGGGGCGAAGTGGGAAGATGTGGTTCGCAAGATAGCGGACGACGCGAAATACAAAAGTGCGTTTGGTGCGGCCTACAAAGACGGCGTGACCAAAGCCAATATCCAGAACGCCATCGCGACATTCGAACGGACGCTGATCACACCCAACTCACGCTTCGACAAATATTTGCGTGGTGACGCCAACGCCATTACCGACGCGGAGAAGGTCGGCTACGCCAAGTTCAAGCAGTACGGGTGCGTCGCCTGCCACCAGGGCGTCAACGTGGGCGGCAACATGTTCCAGAAATTCGGCGTCATGGGCGACTACTTCGCAAAGCGTGGCAACCCGACGGAGGCCGATCTTGGCCGGTACCTCGTCACGAAGGTGGAAAGCGACAAGCACGTCTTCAAGGTACCGAGCCTGCGCAACATCGCGCTGACGGCGCCGTATTTTCACGATGCCTCGGCCAAGACACTGGAAGATGCCGTCGATGTCATGTTCAGGTACCAGCTCGGACGCGTTGCCTCCAGGGAAGACAAGGAATCCATCGTCAAGTTCCTCAATACGCTCACCGGCGAACGGGACTTCAAACCGTGAAAAAAAAGAATCAACTTGCCCTGGCGCCTATGGCGGCGGTCACCGCCGTGCTGCTGTTCATCCTGGTGTTCCTGTATAGCAAAACCCAAAGCTTCGACGAGTCGCACTACTTTGAGGATATGGCCGTGCTGCGTCACCTGAAGCAGCTGGACGCGCAATGGGAGCTGGATGTGCTGAAGTCCAGGATCGGGATCAACACGCACTACGATGCGCTGGCCGATAACCAGGGCGAGATGGCCCGGCTCATGGAACAACTCGAGTCGGGTACCGACGCCCACAAGCACGATGCATCCGGGCAGGTGGACAAGCTCGCGTCGCTGGAACGCGCCGTGCAGGACAAAGCCGTCCTGATCGAGCAATTCAAGTCGCACAACTCCGTGCTGCGAAACTCGCTGGCCTTTCTTCCCACCGCAGCGGAAGATGTCCAGCAGTCGCTCGGGCCCGGCCGCGGTACCACAGAGCTGGCGCTCCGGCAGATTTCGTCTGACGTCAGCAGGCTGCTGCTCGCGAGCATGCTGTACAGCCAGAGCCCGACCGACGAAAAGGGTGCCGAGATAGAAGAGGAACTGGGCCGGCTTGACGGCAAGCTGCGCCATACTCCGCCGGGCATTTCCGACAGGCTGGGGATCTTCCGCGCGCATGTCCAGACCATCCTGCGCGAACAAAAAACAGTCAATGAACTTCTCGCGGGTATTTCTTCGGCACCGACCGCCAAATTGCTCGATGCGGCCAACGATGCATCAACGATCGAGCAGCAGCGCGCGGGGGTGGAGGGCGAGCGCTACGGCCGCTACCTGCTGATTTTCTCTGCGGTGCTGGTGGCCCTGCTGCTGTATGCAGCCCTTCACGTGTTGCGCAGCCATGCCGTGATCCGGCGCGTCAACACGGAACTCCAGGCGGCCAATGAGCACCTTGAACAGCGCGTGCAGGAACGGACACAGGAGCTGCGCCAGGCGCAAAGCGAGCTGATGACCGCGGCGCGCCAGGCGGGCATGGCAGAGATCGCCACCAATGTGCTGCACAACGTGGGCAACATCCTCAACAGCGTCAACGTCTCGGCCGACCTCATCGGCAGCACCTTGCACAAATCAAGGGTGCAGGGGCTTTCCCGGGGCGTGCAGCTGATGAACGAGCACGCCGCGGACCTTGCCCACTTTCTGGTTCACGACGAGAAAGGCAAGATACTGCCCGGCTATTTGAATGGGATCTCCCAGACCCTGGTGCAGGAGCAGCAGGGCATGCTCAAGGAGCTGGAACTCCTCACCAGAAGCATCGACCACATCAAGGACGTCGTTGCCACCCAGCAATCGTACGCAGGCGGGAGCAGCATTGTTGAACCGGTGCAGATCTGTGACCTGGTGGAGGACGCCCTGCGAATGAACGGTGTCTCACTGGCGCGCCACGGGGTCACTGTGGTGAAGGAGTTCGCGCAGGTGCCAGAAGCGCTGCTGGACCGTTCCCGGGTGCTGCAGATTCTCGTGAACCTGATCAGCAACGCCAAAAATGCCATGGCGGGTATGTCGGCCGCATCGCACCAGATCACATTGCGGGTGGAGCCTGTTGGCGAGTCGACCTTGCGGGTCTCTGTCATGGATAAGGGAGAGGGGATACCGGCGGAAAACCTCACGCGGATTTTCTCGCACGGATTTACGACGCGCAAAACAGGCCACGGCTTTGGTTTGCACAGTTGCGCGCTGGCGGTCAGCCAGATGGGCGGGACACTTTCCGCTCACAGCGACGGGCCGGGTCTGGGGGCCACCTTCACACTGGAGCTGCCAATGGATATCGCGCAGACCAAATCATGACGCAGCTACAGAACCAGCGCATCCTGCTGATCGACGACATGCTGTCGATCCATGAGGACTTTCGCAAAATCCTCGCGGCGAAACCGGTGGCGCRTGATCTGGACGTTGCCGAAACCGAGTTGTTTGGTGAGGTCACGCAGATTTCCTACGGTGATTTTGAACTGGACTCCGCTTATCAGGGCGCCGAAGGTGTGGCCAAGGTGGAGGAATCCATCCGGGCCGGGCGGCCCTATGCCATGGCTTTTGTGGACATGCGCATGCCGCCGGGCTGGGACGGGGTGGAGACCATCGAGCGGCTTTGGCGTGTTGATCCGCATGTGCAGATCGTGATCTGCACAGCCTACTCCGACCACCCTTGGGAAAATGTGCTGGCGCGGCTGGACGTGCAGGACCGCCTGCTGGTGCTCAAAAAGCCATTCGACATGATCGAAGTCAGCCAGCTCGCGAGAACACTGACCGCCAAATGGGAGCTGGCGCGGCGCGCGGCAGCACAGGTGAGCAGCCTGGAAGATACCGTGCAGGATCTCAGGGCAACCGAAGCGGCTTTGCGCCAGTCCAACAAGGAACTCGAAGCCTTCTCGTATTCGCTCGCGCATGACTTGCGCTCTCCCCTGAACTCGATTGACGGCTTCAGCCATTTGCTGCAAAAGRCCGTCAGCGGTGATGCGGCGGAACGCGCGAGGCATTACCTGAGCCGGATACGCGAGGGAGTCAGGCAAATGGGTGAGCTCACGGATGGCCTTCTGCTGCTGGCCCAGGTGTCCCGTACCAACCTGAAGATCGAGACAGTCGACCTCACGGCAATAGCCGAGCGCGTGCGCGGTGACTGCCAGAAACGCAATACCGCGCGGGATGTGAAAGTCCACATAACGCCCAACCTTGTCGCTGTGGGTGACTCCGCGTTGCTGTGCCAGGTAATGGAAAACCTTATTTCCAATGCATGGAAGTTCACCGTCCATGCCACTGCCCCCGAGATCTGGGTTGGGGCGCAGCACCCCGACAACGAAAGTACAGTTTATTTTGTCCGTGATAACGGCGTCGGGTTTGACATGACGTACGCGGACAAATTGTTCGGGACCTTCCAGCGCCTGCATTCACCGGGTGAGTTTGCAGGGATGGGAATCGGGCTGGCAAGCGCTCACCGGATCATTTCCCGTCACGGCGGTCGTATCTGGGCCGAAGGGGTGGTGGGGCAAGGTGCCACATTTTTCTTCACCATACCATCGCCTGTGCGGCAACACTCGCCCGATGAAAGCCCGGCTGATGCGAAAAAACACAGGAGCCAGCCATGACTCAACTGCAGAACCGGCGCATTTTGCTGATCGACGACATGCCGTCCATCCACGAAGACTTCCGGAAAATTCTTGCGTCCAGGCCGGTTGCGCATGACCTGGACGATGCCGAAGCCCTGTTGTTTGGCGACGCCGCACCGGTGTCCGATGATGGCTTTGAGCTGGACTCGGCCTACCAGGGACGTGAGGGTCTGGACAAGGTCGAGGCATCCGTTCGGGCCGGGCGGCCTTATGCCATGGCCTTTGTGGACATGCGCATGCCGCCGGGCTGGGATGGTGTGGAGACCATCGAACGGCTCTGGCGCGTTGATCCAAAGGTACAGATCGTCATCTGCACCGCCTACTCCGACCACGCCTGGGAAGATGTGTTCGCGCGGCTGGAGGCCCGGGATCGCCTCCTGATTCTGAAAAAACCGTTTGATCCGGTTGAAGTCAGCCAGCTGGCAAGAATGCTGACCACCAAATGGGAGCTGGCGCAGCAGGCGGCAGCGCAGGTGAGCGGCCTGGAGGAGGCCGTGCAGGAGCGCACCCGCGCCTTGCATGACAGCGAATCACAACTGCGCCAGATCACGGACAGCGTGCCCGCCTTGATTGCCTATATCGACGCCGAACAGCGCTTTCAGTTCCATAACCTTGCCTACGAAGAAGTTCTTGGCCTGAAGCACGGCCAGATCCACGGCAAGACCATGCGTGAGCTGATGGGCGACGAGCTCCACGAAAAAGAGCGGGGCAAGATTGAAGAGGCGCTCGCTGGTTACGCGGCGCAATACGACCGCACGCAGGCCACGTCGGATGGCCAGCTGCGCGACTACGTCATGCAGTACTTTCCACGTTACGGCGAAAACGAGGACGAAGGCAAGGTTGTCGGCTTCTTCTCGCTGGGCACCGATGTGACCGAACTCAAGCGCATTGACCGCATGAAGAGTGAGTTTGTCTCTACCGTCAGTCATGAGTTGCGCACCCCGCTGACCTCCATTCGCGGCTCACTGGGCCTGATCGCCGGCGGCGTGGCCGGTGAGCTGCCGGCCATGGCCAAAAACCTGGTCGGCATCGCTACCAACAATTGCGAACGGCTCATCAGGTTGATCAACGACATTCTTGACAGCGAAAAAATCGAATCCGGAAAAATGCGGTTTGACTTCCAGCAGATGGAACTGCAACCTTTGCTGACGCAAGCCCTGACGGCCAACGAAGGCTTCGCAGGCCAGCACAACGTCAAGCTGGTTCTGGATGCCCCGGCAGAAGCGGTAAGGGTCAGCGTCGACAGCGACAGGCTGACCCAGGTCATTACCAACCTGTTGTCCAACGCCGTGAAATTCGCGCCGGCCCAGTCCCGTGTGGAAGTCCGGCTGCTGTGCAAGAGCGGCAGGGTCCGGGTGGAAGTCGCCGACAGCGGCCCCGGCATTCCCGAAGAGTTCCGAAAGCGCATCTTTCAGAAATTCTCGCAAGCCGACACATCGGACACCCGAAAAATGGGTGGTACGGGCCTGGGCCTGAACATCTCGCGTGCCATCGTGGAGCGGATGGGCGGCCAAATCGGGTTCACGACGGAAACCGGCGTCGGAACTGTTTTCTTCTTTGAGCTGCCCGAGGCGGTGCCGGCGCCGATTCAGACCAGCATCAGGTCCGGCGCAGCGACCAGGCCGCTCATCCTGGTCTGCGAAGACGATCCCGACATTGCCCGCCTGATCAACCTGATGCTTGATAAAGGCGGCTTTGACTCGGACATGGTGCACAGCGCAGGGCAGGCGCTGGAGCAAGTCATGCTGATGCCCTACGCTGCCATGACGGTCGACCTGAACCTGCCCGACCAGGACGGCATCAGCCTGATCCGGGCACTGCGCCGCGAAGAGGCGACGAAAGACCTGCCGATCGTGGTGGTTTCAGCAAATGCTGAAGAAGGCGAGCTCGAGTTCAATACCCAGCCGCTGGCGGTTTCAACATGGCTGGAAAAACCCATCGACGAGAACCTCCTGATCCTCAGTTTGCACCGTGCCATCGGTAACATGGCCGAAGGCCGGCCGCGCATTCTGCATGTCGAGGACGACCTCGACATACAGCGCATTGCCGCCGCCATTGCCCAGGACTTTGCCACCTTCGAATTTGCCGCCACGCTGCGCGAGGCACGCGACCAGCTTGCGCGCCGCCGCTACGACCTGGTGCTGCTCGACCTGACGTTGAAAGACGGCTCGGGCTGGGGGCTGCTGGACACCATTGAAGCACTGGACATCGTGCCGCCAGTGGTCGTGTTTTCTGCGCACGATGTGGAGCCGAAGCAAAGCCAGCGCGCAGAAGCGGTACTAGTGAAGGCACACACTTCCAACGAGCAGTTGATCCGCACCCTGCAGCGGGTGCTCGATGAAAGCCTGTGGGGGACGGTTCACCCACCTCTAAGCGCCTGAAATAGATCCACCCCCGTCCAGGCTCACTGGCGTGTAGYCTGTTCCCCCCTCGAGGGGGCGGCGCCTGGGGCCGGCRAAGCCGGACCCTCGGCCCCCRCTGGTGRAATACCYCYGTTAGTTACGCCATTGRACTCTTCAMGCCAGCGGRTGCMGYGGAACCGGCTTTGCCGGGCCGCAGGCACCGTCCCCTGCAAGGGGAAAAGGGCTACACGCAGTGAGCCCGATAGGGGTGCACCAATTTTTCGGCTTTGCCAGACCGCAGGCGGGCGGCCCCCTCGGGGGGCAGGGAGCTACACGAAGTGAGCGACCGTGGGGGCCTTACTTCTTTTGACTGGCGCGGTAGACCTGCATCACCGTCGCGAAATCGCGATCAAAGTTGATGGGCAGGAATGTGTCGTTGCCGGGCAGCTGCTTTTTCAGTGTGGGCGAGAAGCTGTAGCTGAACGAGCATTTCTTCACGCGTGCCTGCAGTTCGGGCGAAACGTCCTTGCTCATGGTCCAGGTTTCCGTCATGAAGGGCGGGCTTTCCCAGATCGTGCGAATGCTCGAGCCCTTGACGTCACCCTTGACGACCATGCGCTGGTACAAATCGCTGGCCACAGCTGCGGCCGGATAAAAACCATGCATCACGCCCGTGACGGAGCGCTCGTGGCCGTTGGAGAACACGACTTCGTAGTCCTTGTCCGGCGTCAGGCCCAGCGCCGGGAACAGCGCGCGCGGCGCGAGGTTGCCCGAGTTGGAGGTGGRTGTGGTGTGCGCGATTTTCTTGCCAATCAGGTCCTTCGGTTCCCTGTACGGGCTGTCGATGCGGGTGATCAGAATCAGTTTGTAGGAGTTGCGCAGGCCCGTGGCCTTGTTGCCCGGAACGCCAAACGGCGCCGGCTGGCCGGCGGTGACCAACTGCGCAGCCAGGCCGGGGTTGACCTGTGCCAGCTGGACCTTGCCGGCCGAGATACCTTCAATCAGCTCTTTTTCACCGAGGATGTCGATGTTGCTGGTCTTGTCCATCGATTCGCCTTGCGCGTTTTGCAGGTCGATGTTTCCGCAGCGTGACAGGTGGCTGAAGT
>NZ_JBFUAZ010000052.1:0-12676 GCF_056406035.1 Polaromonas sp. P1_E1_2
CTTTTATCCTTGTTTTTGGGTATTAAATCGGCATTCCGACCAAGCAGGATGGGTGCAAGCAGCTATGATTTTAATAGCAATTGTGCGCGGCACCTGCCGCCCGGTTCAGCCTTGCCGCAGCTTGCGGGCAGCGTCGATGGCGAAATACGTCAGCACACCGTCGGCGCCGGCGCGCTTGAACGCCAGCAGGCTTTCCATCATCACGGCGTCGTGGTCCAGCCAGCCGTTTTGCGCGGCCGCCTTGATCATCGCGTATTCGCCGCTGACCTGGTAGGCGAAGGTGGGCACGCCGAATTCGTCTTTCACGCGCCGTACCACGTCCAGGTAGGGCATGCCGGGTTTGACCATCACCATGTCGGCGCCTTCGGCGATGTCCATGGCCACCTCGCGCAGCGCTTCATCGCTGTTGCCCGGGTCCATCTGGTAAGCCTTTTTGTCGGCCTTGCCCAGGTTGTTGGCCGAGCCGACCGCGTCGCGGAACGGGCCATAGAACGCGCTCGCGTACTTGGCGCTGTAGGCCATGATGCGGGTGTGGATCAGCTTTTTGGCCTCCAGCGCCTGCCGGATGGCGCCAATGCGGCCGTCCATCATGTCGCTGGGCGCGACCATGTCCACGCCGGCTTCGGCCTGGCAAAGCGCCTGGCGCACCAGCATGGCCACCGTCTCTTCATTGAGGATGTAACCGTTTTCATCCGGCAGGCCGTCCTGCCCATGCGTGGTGAAGGGGTCCAGCGCCACGTCGGTCATCACGCCCAGGTCGGGAAAGTGCTGTTTCAGTGCCCGCACCACCCGCGGGATCAGGCCATCGGGATTGGTGGCCTCAACGCCGTCGTAGGTTTTGAGCGAGGCGTCCACCACCGGAAAAAGCGCCATCACGGGAATGCCCAGCTTCACGCATTCCTCCGCCACCGGCAGCAGCAGGTCAAGGCTCAGCCTTTCGACGCCAGGCATCGACGCTACTGGCTGGCGCTGCTGCTGACCGTCCACCACAAAGACGGGATAAATGAGGTCGTGCGGGGTAAGTGCGTGTTCACGTACCAGGTTGCGGGTGAAGGCATCACGGCGCAGGCGCCGTGGTCGCCCGGCTGGAAAGGGCGCGAAGTTGGAGGCGTGCTGTGTCATGCGCAAATTGTGCCAAAGGTTGATCAAGGCCTGAAAGTATTTGGCCGGGCGTTATCTGCGCTATCTATATAGAGGAGGCTTGGTGGCCACCATTTCAGAGGGTGGGCAGCTTTACATGGAATTACTTAGTTAACTTATAAAATCATTGCCAATGCGCGACTGGCGTGGTTAGAATTGCTACGTGTGGTTACCAATTTGGCAACTGCATCCCGCTTTTCCTCCCTGAGCGGGGCCTTTGCGTGTGACAGCAAAAAGGCTTACCAGCCCGGTTGGCCCAGTGCCATCCGGGCATTTTTTTGGCCCGTGGCCACGGCGCCGCCATCGTCTCAGGGGATGGGTGCGGGTTTTAAACCAGCATAAGCCGCGGAACCGGCTTTGCCGGGCCGCAGGCGGGCGGCCCCCTCGGGGGGCAGCGACCCACACGAAGTGGGGGAGCGTGGGGGCTACACTTCCTTATGCTCTGGGTCAAATCACTCCACATCGTTTTCATCGCCAGCTGGTTTGCCGGGCTGTTTTACCTGCCGCGCATTTTTGTGAACCTGGCCATGGTGCCGCCGGAAAGCGTGGCTGAGCGCGAGCGGCTCATATTGATGGCACGCAAGCTCATGCGTTTCACCACCATCCTGGCCGTGCCTGCGTTGGGCTTTGGCCTGTGGCTGTACCTGGGTTACGGYATAGGCCGCGGGCCCGGCAACGGCTGGATGCATGCCAAGCTCGCCGTTGTGGTGCTGGTGATCGGCTACCACCACGCCTGCGGCCGCCTGCTGGCCAGGTTCGTCGCCAACCACAACGCTTGCAGTCACAAATGGTTTCGCTGGTTTAACGAAGTGCCGGTGCTGCTGTTATTGGCAGCAGTCATCCTCGTCGTGGTCAAGCCCTTCTAAGGTCACAACCGGGCGCAGCAGTGAAAAAGAAGGCCCCTCCCCAACCAGCAGACGCGGTCGAACCGGCTTCGCCGGGCGCCTCGCGTCGCCCCCTGCAAGGGGGGGAGGAACTACACGAAGCGAAGCGCAGTGAGAACGGCGGGGGTGTGCACAGAACAACCGCCTGGCCGCTGTCCCTGGCAACCATTTGCCTGGTCATCTACGCAAGCCTTTACCCCTTTGCCGATTGGCGTGACCAGGGTATTTCACCCTTTAGGTTCCTGACAGCGCCCCTGCCGCAGTACTGGACCGGCTTCGACGTGGGCGCCAACCTGTTGGGCTATGCGCCGCTGGGTTTCCTGCTGGCGCTGTCGGCACTGCGCAGCCGGCGTGTTTCCTGGGCGGTGACGGTCGCGGTGCTGGTCAGCGCGCTGTTGTCGCTGGCCATGGAAACGCTGCAAAGCTACCTGCCTTCGCGCATTCCCTCCAATGTCGACCTGGCGCTCAATACCACCGGCGCATGGCTGGGCGCGTGCTGTGCGTGGACGCTGGAAAAAGCCGGCATTGTCGACCGCTGGAGCCGCTTTCGGGCACGCTGGTTCGCGCAGGATGCGCGGGGTGCGCTGGTGTTGCTGATGCTCTGGCCGCCCGCGTTGCTGTTTCCTGCTTCCGTGCCGCTGGGGCTGGGACAGGTGTTCGAGCGCCTGGAGTCGGCGCTTGCCGAGGTGCTGGCCGACACGCCTTTCCTCGAATGGATGCCGGTGCGCGACATGGAGCTGYAGCCGCTGGTGCCCATCGCCGAATTGCTGTGCGTGGCGCTGGGCGCGCTGATTCCCTGCCTGCTCGGCTATTGTGTGATCCGCACGCTGTGGCAGCGCGCGGCGTTTTCGGCGGCCATCATTGCGGTCGGCATTGCCGCATCGGCGCTGTCGGCCGCGCTCAGCTACGGGCCGGACCACGCCTGGGCCTGGCTGGACCTGCCGGTGCAGGTGGGCATCGGGTTTGCCGTTGTGCTGGCGGCGCTGCTGCTACCTGTGCCGCGCCGGGCGGCGGCGGCGCTGGCCTTGCTGGCGCTGACCGTCCATTTGGGGCTGCTCAACCAGGCGCCCGCCGACCCATACTTTGCACAAACCCTGCAAACCTGGGAGCAGGGCCGCTTTATCCGTTTTCACGGCCTGGTGCAGTGGCTGGGCTGGCTGTGGCCGTATGCGGCCTTGCTGTATGTCCTGGTGCGGCTTTCAGGCCGCGAGCCACGCGCTGATGCGCGCCGGTGATTCGCCTCTGCTAATATCGGCCTGCGATCTCCCTCAAGAGTTGCCGTAAGCGTTTACGTCAATCAACGCGCCTACTACCGCCGGCCATGCCGGGGTTGTGTACCCTGCATCCCCACCGGCTGCCGGGAAGGCGCCTTGACTGGACGGCTTATGGAACCCTGTATGAACTCTTCGAAACCTTCATCGCGCACCCTTTTCGGTTTGACAAAACTCCCCGCTCGCAGCGCGCGATGGGTCACACCCTTGCTGCTTTCGGTGTTGATGACCTGCATCGTGTCGATCATCAGCACGCTCAAGGGCGTCGGTATCGCGCCCGGGGTCCTGCGCATCTGGCTGGGCGCATGGGCGCTTTCCTGGGTCGTTGCATTCCCGGCGCTGCTGCTGGCGCTTCCGCTGGTGAAAAAAGCCACGGCGCTGGTCGTTGAGACGCCTTGATCCCGGGCCAATGCGGGAACCTTCTCCGGTACACATCCACTAAAGTCACACCATGCCTGAACAAAATTCCTATTACGAACGCCATGTCTTCTTTTGCCTGAACCAGCGCGCCAACGGCGAAGACTGCTGTGCCGACCACCGCGCACAGGAAGGCTTTGATCGCTGCAAATCGCAGGTGAAAGCGGCGGGGCTGGCCGGGCCAGRCAAGGTCAGGGTCAACAAGGCTGGCTGCCTGGACCGCTGCGCAGCCGGCCCTGTGGCCGTGGTCTACCCCGAAGCGGTCTGGTACACCTATGTCGACGCCAGCGACATTGATGAAATTGTCGAGTCGCACCTRAAAAACGGCAAAGTCGTTGAGCGCCTGCTGGTGCCTGCGCACGTCGGGCGGTAGGCCGGGGGCGGCGCAGCGTACGTAAATTTGCATCTTTTCCCTTCCGGACCAATAGGGATATGCGCGAGTAGCTCCTTATTTGATAGCAACCTGTTTGAATGGATCCGTCACAGTGAATTCGCAGACCCGCAAATCGATCATCCAGGGCCCCGCCGGCGCGCTTGAAATCGCCGTAGACCTTCCCGCCGGCGACTCGCGCGGCGTGGCGGTCATTGCGCATCCGCACCCGCTGTTTGCGGGCACCATGGACAACAAGGTGGTGCAGACGCTGGCCCGGGCGTTTGTGCAATGCGGATGGACCGCCGTCCGGTTCAATTTCCGCGGTGTGGGCGGCAGCGCCGGCAGCCATGACGAAGGCCGGGGCGAGCTCGAAGACCTGCTGGCCGTGGTGGAACATGCGGCGCCGGCCAGCAGGGGCCAGGTGCTGGCACTGGCCGGGTTTTCGTTCGGCGCCTTTGTCACCACCCACGCCTTTGAACGCCTCAGCGCCGCCCGCGATATTGAAAAACTGGTGCTGGTCGGCACCAGCGTGAGCCGCGCGCCAGCTGCGCCCATCGAGGAAGCCGCGCATCTGAAAACCCTGGTCGTGCACGGGGAGCAGGACGACACGGTGCTGTTGTCTGCCGTGCTGGACTGGGCCCGGCCGCAGGCACTGCCTGTTACCGTTGTGCCTGGGGGTAGCCATTTCTTTCATGGACAATTGCCCCTGCTGAAAAATCTTGTGGTTCGCCACCTGTCTTCGCCCTCCGCCTGATGCTGTCTACCAAGCGCTCCCTGACTCTGACCCTTACCCTTCACCGAATTTCACTGAACCACTACTGATGCAAGCTTCACTCAAGGCCCTCCGCGCCGCCCCCGGCCTGCGCGCTTTTGCCGCCACCGTGTTCCTGGCTTTCTCTGCGGTGCTGCCCGTGGCGCATGCCCAGGTGCCGCAAGCGCCCGAAATCGCCGCACGCTCCTATTTGCTGCTGGATATCACCGCCAACCAGATCCTGGCGGCCAAGGACATCGATTCGCCGGTGGAGCCTGCATCGCTGACCAAGCTGATGACCGAATACCTGGTATTCGATGCACTCAAATCCAAAAAAATCGATCTGAAGCAGACCTTCCCCGTCAGCCAGCGGGCCTGGAAGATGCCGGGTTCGCGCATGTTCATCGACCCGAAGATGCAGGTGCCCGTGGAAGACCTGATCAAGGGCATGGTGGTTCAATCGGGCAATGACGCCACCATGGCGCTCGCTGAAGGCGTGGGCGGCTCGGCCGAAAACTTTGTCCGCCTCATGAACGAGCAGGCCAAGGCGCTGGGCATGAAGTCCACGTCCTATAAAAACCCGGAAGGCCTGACCGAACCCGGCCACACGACCACCGCGCGTGACCTGAGCATCCTGTCTACCCGGYTRATGCAGGATTTCCCCGATTACATCGGCTATTCGGCGATCAAGAAATACCGCTATCCCGGCACRCCTGCGGCCAACGACACCAACCGCAATACCCTGCTGTTCCGCGACCCGACGGTGGACGGCCTGAAAACCGGCCATACCGACGCCGCCGGCTATTGCATGATCGCCACGGCAAAGCGCGACTTTCCCAACCTGGGTGCTGCCGGTGCGCCGGGCGGGCGCCGGTTGCTGGCCATCGTGCTGGGCACGGTCAGCGACAGCGCACGCGCCAATGAATCACAAAAACTGCTGAATTGGGGCTACACGGCCTATGAAGCCGTGAAGCTGTTCGACGCCGGCCAGGCCGTGGTCACTCCATCGGTCTGGAAAGGCACCTCCTCGACCGTGAAGCTGGGCCGTTCGCAGGCCATCGTGGTGGCCATCGCTGCCGGCGGTGCTGCCAAAGTCAAAACCCAGGTGGCGCGGCCCGACCCGTTGGTGGCGCCGTTTGCCAAGGGCCAGGCTGTTGGCACGCTGAAGGTCACCTTGGGCGACAACCCCGCCCCGGTGGCCGAAGTGCCGCTGGTGGCACTGGAGGCGGTGGGTGAGGCCGGCATCCTGGGCCGTGCTTGGGACGCCATCCGGCTGTGGATTAAATAAGACGAAGGGCATGGTGGGTCTGGGCGGATACGTTCACATCCAGCCCTTCCCGACACCTTTACCTCAGGTGTCGCTGGTTATACAGGGCGTTGATACCGGCGCTTTCCCTCGGCTTTTCAGGCAAATTGCAGGCCGCCAATACCCTGTCGGAGATTGGCTGACTCTTCCTCCAGGGCATCCGGCGGGAAAACTCACTTGGAGTGGGCGCTAACATCGAATCTTTGGGCGCCGAACTTCTCTTTGCCGGCCATTTCGTGTGTTCAGGCCGCGCGTTCTGCTTGAGGGATTCCCCTATCCGGTTTATACTAGAAGGCTTTTCCGCTTTCGTGGCGGGAAATATTTGTGGCCGTATCAACACGGTAAATTAGTTTTCAGACGTTTAGGGACGTTTTCAATGCYAACCATTAATCAGTTAGTCCGTCAGGGGCGCGAGGTCGAAAAGATCAAGTCCAAGAGCCCTGCGATGGAGAATTCTCCGCAGCGCCGCGGTGTATGCACCCGTGTGTACACCACGACGCCTAAAAAGCCCAATTCCGCTCTGCGTAAGGTTGCCAAAGTGCGCCTGACCAACGGTTTTGAAATTATTTCCTACATCGGCGGCGAAGGCCACAACCTGCAGGAACACAGCGTGGTGCTGGTTCGCGGCGGTCGTGTCAAGGACTTGCCCGGTGTGCGTTACCACATCGTCCGTGGTTCGCTCGACTTGCAAGGCGTGAAAGACCGCAAGCAGTCGCGCTCCAAGTACGGTGCGAAAAAGCCAAAGGCCAAATAAGCCAAACCGGTTCGGGTTTTTCTCTTCACTGAGAGCTCGCGCCAGAAGAAGTTGTCACGGAAAGCCTGTGATAGTTCCTTCAAAACAAGGTGTTTCATTCGCCCTGGCAGGTGTTTGAAACGAAGTGACCCAAGTGCAAATAGTTGCACCGGTCGAGTAAGTGAGGGTTTTGATAACTCTCGCGGTGTTGCCAAAAGCAATGCCAACTGAAGCAAAGAGGTGAAAAAATGCCACGTCGTCGCGAAGTCCCTAAACGTGAAATTCTTCCTGATCCAAAATTTGGCGATGTTGATCTCGCCAAGTTCATGAACGTGATCATGCAAGGCGGCAAGAAGGCCGTCGCAGAGCGCATCATTTATGGCGCGCTCGACTTTATCGAGAAAAAGAACCCCGGCAAAGACCCGCTCGAGGCTTTCCACATGGCCATCGGCAACATCAAGCCCATGGTTGAAGTGAAATCCCGCCGCGTCGGCGGCGCCAACTACCAGGTGCCGGTTGAAGTGCGTCCTGTCCGCCGTATGGCTCTGGCCATGCGCTGGCTCAAGGAAGCCGCCAAGAAGCGTGGCGAGAAGTCCATGTCTTTGCGTCTGGCCAATGAGCTGATGGAAGCGACCGAAGGCCGCGGCGGCGCCATGAAAAAGCGTGATGAAGTTCACCGGATGGCAGAAGCCAACAAGGCGTTCAGCCACTTCCGCTTCTAATTTTCGATTGCAGTAATTGCTGCGCTGAATTGACGGGTTGCTGGTTGGTTTCAAGGTGCTGGGTGCCTTGATTGCCGGCCGTTCAACCCCAATTTCTGCCAGCCGGGTGTGGTGCACAACACCCTTCCCCGGCCAGCAGACGCGTAGAAGAAATGAAGGATGCCCGGACTGCGGGCAGTCCTTCAACGAGTCTTTGTTCGTAACCCCGAACTGAAAGTAATTTATGTCCCGCGCTACCCCTATTTCACAATACCGCAACATCGGCATTTCCGCGCACATCGATGCCGGCAAGACCACCACCACCGAGCGGATCCTTTTTTACACCGGCGTGAACCACAAGATTGGTGAAGTTCACGACGGCGCTGCCACCATGGACTGGATGGAGCAAGAGCAGGAGCGCGGCATCACGATTACTTCCGCCGCCACCACCTGCTTCTGGAAGGGCATGGACACGTCCCTGCCTGAGCACCGCATCAACATCATCGACACCCCGGGCCACGTGGACTTCACGATTGAAGTCGAGCGTTCCATGCGCGTGCTTGACGGCGCCTGCATGGTGTATTGCGCCGTGGGTGGCGTTCAGCCCCAGTCGGAAACCGTCTGGCGCCAGGCCAACAAGTACAAAGTTCCCCGCCTTGCGTTCGTCAACAAGATGGACCGCACCGGCGCGAACTTCTTCAAGGTCGTCGAGCAGATGAAGCTGCGCCTGAAGGCCAGCCCTGTGCCTATGGTGATCCCCATCGGCGCTGAAGAAAGCTTCACCGGCGTGGTTGACCTGTTGAAAATGAAGGCCATCATCTGGGATGAAGCCTCGCAAGGCATGAAGTTCACCTACAGCGATATCCCCGCCGAGCTCGTCGAGCTGGCCAAGGAATGGCGCGAGAAGATGGTTGAGGCTGCCGCCGAGTCGTCTGAAGAGCTGATGAACAAATACCTTGAAGAAGGTGATCTGACCGAAGCTGAAATCAAGCTGGGCATCCGCACGCGCACCATCGCCAGCGAAATCCAGCCGATGTATTGCGGTTCTGCCTTCAAGAACAAGGGCGTGCAGCGCATGCTGGACGCCGTGATTGAATTCATGCCGTCGCCGATCGACATCCCGCCTGTCAAGGGCATGGACGAAGACGAGGCTCCCGTCACCCGCAAGGCTGACGACGAAGAGAAATTCTCTGCATTGGCATTCAAGCTGATGACTGACCCGTTTGTGGGCCAGCTCACCTTCGTGCGTGTTTACTCCGGCGTCCTGAAAAAGGGCGACAGCGTTTACAACCCGATCAAAGGCAAGAAAGAGCGTATCGGCCGTATCGTGCAGATGCACGCAAACAACCGTGAAGAAGTCAGCGAAATCCGCGCCGGCGACATCGCCGCCTGCGTGGGTCTGAAAGACGTGACCACGGGCGAAACCCTGTGCGATCCGGATGCCATCGTCATGCTTGAGCGCATGGTGTTCCCCGAGCCTGTGATTACCCAGGCCGTGGAACCCAAGACCAAGGCTGACCAGGAAAAAATGGGCATCGCCCTGCAGCGCCTGGCGCAGGAAGATCCCTCTTTCCGCGTCAAGACCGACGAAGAGTCCGGTCAGACCCTGATCGCCGGTATGGGCGAGCTGCATCTGGAAATTATTGTCGACCGCATGAAGCGCGAATTCGGCGTGGAAGCCAACGTCGGCAAGCCGCAGGTGGCTTACCGCGAAACCATCCGTAAAACGGTGGAAGACGCTGAAGGCAAGTTCGTGCGCCAGTCCGGCGGTAAAGGCCAGTACGGTCACGTTGTGCTCAAGATCGAGYCGAACGAAGCCGGCAAGGGCATCGAGTTCGTCGACGCCATCAAGGGCGGTGTGGTTCCTCGCGAATACATCCCTGCGGTGGAAAAGGGCATCAACGAGGCCGTAACTTCTGGCGTGTTGGCTGGCTATCCGGTGGTTGACGTCAAGGTCACGCTGCACTTCGGTTCGTACCACGATGTGGACTCGAACGAGCTGGCCTTCAAGATGGCCGCCATCTTCGGCTTTAAGGAAGGCTGCCGCAAGGCAAGCCCCGTGATTCTGGAGCCCATGATGGCCGTGGAAGTTGAGACGCCTGAAGACTACGCCGGCAACGTGATGGGCGATCTGTCCTCACGCCGCGGCATGGTGCAGGGCATGGAAGACATGGTCGGTGGCGGCAAAGCCATCAAGGCGGAAGTGCCGCTGTCTGAAATGTTCGGCTATTCGACCACGCTGCGTTCGATGTCGCAGGGCCGTGCTACGTACTCCATGGAGTTCAAGCACTACTCTGAAGCTCCGCGCAATGTGTCGGAAGCCATCATGGCTTCGCGCGCCAAGTAAGTAACGTTCGTTGCCGATCCCGGGTGGGATTGGCAGCTTTTTTCCTTGTCTGCGATTGTGTGCCACTTTGTACCCGTGCGAAGTGAATCAGCAACACAGTGCAGACGTTAAACCGTACACGGGCATGTTCTTTATCTGGAGAGAAAAATGGCAAAAGGCAAATTTGAGCGGACCAAGCCGCACGTCAACGTCGGCACGATTGGCCACGTGGACCATGGCAAGACGACGCTGACGGCGGCGATCACGACCGTTCTGGCATCCAAGTTCGGCGGCGAAGCCAAGGGCTACGACCAAATTGACGCGGCACCCGAAGAAAAGGCACGCGGCATCACCATCAACACCGCCCACGTCGAGTACGAAACGGCCAACCGCCACTACGCCCACGTCGACTGCCCCGGCCACGCCGACTATGTGAAGAACATGATCACCGGCGCTGCCCAGATGGACGGCGCCATTTTGGTGTGCTCCGCCGCTGACGGCCCCATGCCCCAGACCCGCGAGCACATCCTGCTGGCCCGCCAGGTGGGCGTGCCTTACATCATCGTGTTCCTGAACAAGTGCGACATGGTTGACGACGCCGAGCTGCTCGAGCTCGTCGAAATGGAAGTGCGCGAGTTGCTGGACAAGTACGACTTCCCCGGCGACAAGACCCCCATCATCCACGGCAGCGCCAAGCTCGCCATGGAAGGCGACAAGGGTCCCCTGGGCGAAGAAGCCATCATGAAGCTGGCCGAAGCGCTGGACACCTACATTCCCCTGCCAGAGCGCGCTGTTGACGGCGCCTTCCTGATGCCCGTGGAAGACGTGTTCTCCATCTCCGGCCGCGGCACCGTCGTGACCGGCCGTGTCGAGCGCGGTGTGATCAAGGTCGGCGAAGAAATCGAAATCGTCGGTATTGCCGACACGCAAAAGACCACCTGCACCGGCGTTGAAATGTTCCGCAAGCTGCTGGATCAAGGACAGGCCGGCGACAACGTCGGTATCCTCTTGCGCGGCACCAAGCGCGAAGACGTGCAGCGCGGCCAGGTGCTGTGCAAGCCCGGCTCCATCAAGCCGCACACGCACTTCACCGGCGAGATCTACGTTCTCTCCAAGGACGAAGGCGGCCGCCACACGCCATTCTTCAACAACTACCGCCCCCAGTTCTACTTCCGCACGACGGACGTGACCGGTGCGATCGAGTTGCCAGAAGGCAAGGAAATGGTCATGCCAGGCGATAACGTGTCGATCACCGTCAAGCTGATCAACCCGATCGCCATGGAAGAAGGCCTGCGCTTTGCCATCCGCGAAGGCGGCAAGACCGTCGGCGCCGGCGTCGTTGCCAAAATCATTGCGTAATTTCCGCAAACCATAAGGAATTACCATGGCCACCAAGCAAAAAATCCGCATTCGCCTGAAGGCGTTTGATTACAAGCTGATCGACCAGTCGGCAGCTGAA
This sequence comes from Polaromonas sp. P1_E1_2, assembly GCF_056406035.1. NCBI lineage: Bacteria > Pseudomonadati > Pseudomonadota > Betaproteobacteria > Burkholderiales > Comamonadaceae > Polaromonas > Polaromonas sp. P1_E1_2. Next base: position 11,362 of record NZ_JBFUAZ010000052.1, read on the forward strand.
ATTGTTGACACTGCCAAGCGCACCGGTGCGATTGTCAAGGGCCCCGTGCCCCTGCCAACGCGCATGAAGCGTTTCGACATCCTGCGTTCGCCCCACGTCAACAAGACGAGCCGCGACCAGCTGGAAATCCGCACGCACCAGCGTCTGATGGACATCGTGGACCCTACGGATAAAACCGTGGACGCCCTGATGAAGCTCGACCTGCCTGCCGGCGTGGACGTCGAAATCAAGCTGCAATAAGCAAGAAATCGGGGTTTCGGCCACAAGCCGAGTCCCAAAGCGACAGGTTTTAGCCCGGGTTTGCCATTTTTGGCAGCCTGGGCTATACTCTTGGGCTGTCCTTTGACATATTGGCTTCGTGCCTTTGTGGATTGGACGGTTTTATTAACTGTCTTTCACATCAAAACGTCTGTGGCCAATTGAAGTCGCAGCGGTGAAAGTTACGAAAGAACACATCATGAGTCTGAGCAACTCCCTCGGGTTGCTGGGCCGCAAAGTTGGCATGATGCGTCTGTTTACGGATGATGGGGACACAGTTCCTGTCACCGTGGTGGACGTATCGAACAACCGCGTGACCCAGGTTAAAACCGAAGCAAATGACGGCTACGATGCCCTCCAAGTGGCATTTGGCGCACGCAAAGCATCGCGCGTGACCAAGCCGGCCGCCGGCCACCTTGCGAAAGCAGGCGTTGAAGCTGGTGAAATCCTGAAAGAATTCCGCGTGACGGCTGATGTCGCAGGCAAATACGCTGCCGGTACTGTTGTGCCCGCAGCCGACGTGTTTGCTGTTGGCCAGCTGGTGGACGTGCAGGGCACTTCCATTGGTAAAGGCTACGCCGGTACCATCAAGCGCCACAACATGAGCTCGCAGCGCGCGTCGCACGGTAACAGCCGTTCGCACAACGTTCCCGGCTCTATCGGTATGGCGCAGGATCCCGGTCGCGTGTTTCCTGGTAAACGCATGACGGGCCACCTGGGTGATGTCACCGTGACCACGCAAAACCTGAACATCGTGCGCATCGACGAAGCCCGTCAGCTGCTGATGATTCGCGGCGCTGTGCCTGGTTCCAAAGGCGGTTTTGTCACGGTTCGCGCCGCGATCAAGGCCAAGCCCACCACCGCTGCTAAAGGAGCGAACTGATGCAGGTCGAACTCCTGAATGACCAAGGTCTGGCCTCGTCCAAAGTGGACGTGCCTGATACCGTATTTGGTCGCGAATACAACGAAAGCCTGATTCACCAGGTGGTCGTGGCCTTCCAGGCCAACGCCCGCCAGGGTACCCGGGCCCAGAAGGACCGTGAGCAGGTCCGTCACT
>NZ_JBFUAZ010000053.1:0-12465 GCF_056406035.1 Polaromonas sp. P1_E1_2
GGGTGCCGCCGCCACTTTCGTAGCCGCCTTGCTCAAGCGCGAGATCACCTGGGCCAAATTCAAGCTGTGCTTTTATGCCACGGCGGAAAGCTCGGCCATGATCTTCCTGATCTTTATAGGCGCCGACCTCATGAACTCCGCCCTGGCCCTGACGCAGGTGCCTAACCAGCTCGCCGGCGTGGTCGGCGGTTGGGGACTGTCGCCGCTGATGGTTGTCACGGCCATCCTGCTGTTTTACGTGGTGCTGGGGGCCGTGATGGACGAGTTGTCCATGCTGCTGCTGACGATTCCCATCTTTTTCCCGATGGTGATGGGCCTGGATTTCGGCATGGCCAAGGAATCCACCGCGATCTGGTTCGGCATCATGGTACTGATGACGGTCGGCTTTGGCATGCTGGCGCCGCCGGTGGGCCTGAACGTCTATGTGGTCAATGGCCTGGCCAAAGACGTGCCTATCAGCGAAAGCTACAAAGGTGTCATGCCATTCCTCATCAGCGACACCATCCGCACCACCCTGCTGCTGCTGTTCCCGGGCATATCGCTGTGGCTGGTGAAATACATCAGCTAGGGTCTATGGCTAGGGCTTTTACCGCTTCTCAAACCCATCCGCTTGCCTTAAGTTAGTCAAATTGTTTATAGGAGACACGCCATGATTCAGCGACGAACCCTTCTCAAGACCAGCGCCGCCGCAGCCTTGGGCGCACCGGCGCTGTCGGGCCTGGCCCAGCAGGCCGTGACACTGAAGTTCCATACTTTCATGTCGCCCTCGTCCAATGTCTGGCTGGCCATGCACAAGCCCTGGATGGACAAGGTCGAAAAAGAATCCGGCGGCCGTATCAAGTTTGAAGGCTACCCGGCCATGCAGCTGGGCGGCACGCCTGTACAGCTCTACGACCAGGCCAAAGACGGCGTGGTTGACGTGGTGTGGACATTGCCCGGCAATACGGCCGGCCGCTTCCCGCGGATCGAGGTGTTTGAGCTGCCCTTCATGATGTCCAACGCCGAAGCGACTTCCAAGGCGTTCTGGGAATACGTGCAAACCGTTGCACCCGATGAATTCAAGGATACGCAGGTGCTGGCGCTGCAGGTGCACGGCCCCGGTGTGATCCACACGGTCGACAAGCCCGTCAAGTCGATTGCCGACATGCGCGGCCTCAAGCTGCGCGCGCCGACCCGCCAGGTCACCAAGCTCATGGGCGTGCTGGGCGCCACGCCCGTCGGCATGCCGCTGCCGCAGATTCCCGACGCGCTGAGCAAGGGCACCATTACAGGGTGCGTGATTCCGTGGGAAGTCGTGCCTTCGGTCAAGGTCAACGAGCTCACCAAATTCCATGCCGAGTTCGACCCCGCCGGCGGCAGCCTTTACACCACCACCTTTGTGATGGCCATGAACAAGGCGAAATACAACTCGCTCGCACCCGACCTCAAGAAGGTCATCGACAACAACTCCGGCATGGCCACCTCGGCATGGCTGGGCAAGGTGCAGCAGGGCAACGACGTTCCCGGCCGCAAGACCGCCAGTGACCGCGGCAACACGATTTACACCGTGAGCGCGGCCGAAGCCCAGGAATTCCGCCGCAAATCGCGTACGGTGGAAGTCGAATGGGTGGAAGACATGAACAAGAAGGGTTTTGACGGCAAGAAGCTGCTGGACACGGCACGCGCCCTGATTGAAAAGCACACCAAGACGACCAAGACTTGATCAATACCCGTGCTGGGTGCGCATTCATGAAACCGGGCTTATGCCCGGTTTTTTTATGCCCTACCCATGTTCTTATGCCTTTTCGGCTTTCAGCCCAATGAATACGGGCGCAATCGGCTCCTGATTTAATAGCACTCCACTTCGGGCAAAACCAGCACGACAGCCGGGTTACTGCGGCTGCGGCTTCATTCATGGCGCGCCTGCATAAGAATCCACCCGGTCCCCGTATGACGGGTGAGTCCGGTCCATCATTCCATTTACCCAAGGAAGTTTTTTCATGTCACGCTTTTTGAARACCCTGGCAGCCACCATCCTGGCCTCAAGCCTGAGCGCTTCTTTCACCTTGCCCGCTTTTGCGGCCGGCCCCATGGTCAAGAGCCAGGCGCCCGGCTACTACCGCGTCACGCTGGGCGATTTTGAAGTCACCGCCCTGTCGGACGGCACTGTCAAGCTGCCCGTGAAAGACCTGCTCACCAACACAACGCCGGCGAAAGTCGGCGCGGCACTGAAGCGTTCTTTTTTACCTGACGCAGTCGAGACTTCAGTCAATGCCTACCTCATCAACACCGGCAGCAAGCTGGTGCTGATCGACACGGGTGCGTCCGGCCTCTTCGGCCCGACGCTGGGCAGCCTGCAGGCCAACCTCAAAGCCGCCGGCTACCAGCCCGAGCAGGTCGACGAGATCTATATCACCCACATGCACCCCGACCACGTGGGCGGCCTGGTGGTGAACGGCGCCATGGCGTTTCCGAATGCCGTTGTGCGTGTGGACAAGGCGGACGCCGACTTCTGGCTGGATGAAGCCAAAATGAACGCAGCGCCCAAAGAATCCCAAGGCTTTTTCCAGGGTGCCATGGCGTCCATCAAGCCTTACGCAACGGCCGGCAAGCTCAAGACCTTTGAAGGCGTCACCGAGCTCGTGCCCGGCGTGAAGGCGCAGCCCGCTCACGGCCACACCGCCGGCCACAGCGTGTATGTGGTGGAAAGCAAGGGGGAGAAGCTGATGCTGTGGGGCGACCTGATGCATGTGGCGGCAGTCCAGTTCGACAACCCGGAGGTCACCATCAAGTTTGACTCCGAGTCCCCACCGGCCGCCAAGGAACGCGCCAAGGCCTACGCCGATGCCGCCAAAAATGGCTACCTGGTCGGCGCGGCGCATATCGCCTTCCCTGGCCTTGGCCATGTGCGCAAGGGCGCGGGCAAGGCATACGCCTGGGTCCCGGTGAATTACTCGTCACTCAAATAGGAAGGGTAAGCAAAATAGGCCATGCACCCAATAAGCATCGGCGTAAGCAGCTACGTTTTTTATAGCACTGCGGGGGGCCTGCAGTGCCCCCTGGCAGGCCTCGGCCGGCGCAAAGCCGCTACACTCATCTGATGCAACGTCCGCCCCTGAACCACTGCCGCGTCTGCGGCACCGCCGTGGCTTATCGCTTGCCGGACGACGGTGACACGAAAGAGCGGGCCGTCTGCCCGGCCTGCAACACGGTTCACTACGAAAACCCGCTCAATGTCGTCGGCACCGTGCCCAGCTGGGGCGAGGACGGCGCGCAAGTGCTGCTCTGCAAACGCAATATCGAGCCGCGCCGGGGCAAGTGGACCTTGCCTGCCGGCTTCATGGAGCTGGGCGAAACCACCTCGCAGGGCGCAGCCCGTGAAACCGATGAAGAAGCCGGCGCCCAATATGAAATGCAGGGCCTTTTCACGGTTATGAACGTGGTGCGCGTCGGGCAGGTGCACATGTATTACCGGGCTCGGCTTTTGAGCACCGAATTCAATCCAGGCCATGAGACCATGGAGGCCAAACTGTTCACTGAGGCCGAAATTCCCTGGGACGAAATTGCCTTCAAGACGGTCAAGCAGACGCTGGAGCAGTACTTCGAAGACCGCCGCAAGGGTGCCTACGGCATCCATTCGTTTGATATTGAATGAAGGTCTTCAAGCCCTTGCCGGCCGTTACATTCTGCAGACAGGGCGCCCGGTAGAATTTCTCTGTATCCGGCTGGTTCTCACCGCGGATTTTCCGCCCCCTCATCGGCCTTCCGGCAGTCTCTTTTTTAACCTCTTCCCCGGATTTCATGTTCAACACCGCAATCTTTTTCCGCATTGCCGACGATTTTGTGCTTCCTCCGCTGGACGTGCTTGAAGAAATTTTCCAGTCCCACCGTTTCGTTCCCTGCGGCGCAACAGAGCCTGAATCCAGTGGCTGGGTGCCACCGCGCGGCAACAAAAGCACCGTACTGCTCGAAAGCGTGGGCCGCCAGTTAATCGCCCGCCTCTGCACCGAACGCCGCCCTGTGCCTTCGTCCGCCATCAAGGCCGCGGTGGAAGAACGCATCGAAAAATACAAGGAAGAAACCGGCCGCGAACGCGTGGGCGCCAAGATCAARAAAGAGTTCAAGCAGGAAGTCATGCTGGACCTGCTGCCGCGCGCCTTCACCAAACGCTCGACCACCACGCTCTGGATCGACGTCGTCAACAAATTCCTGGTGGTTGACTCCGGCAACCTCACAGGTGCCGACAAAATCGTGAGTTACTTCGTGGAAGCGTTGAGCGAGGTGCCGGGCGCCCTGCCCGGCCTGAAGGCCAGCCCCGTCCAGACGCAAATGTCGGCCGCTGCTGCCATGTCGCACTGGCTGTCGACCCGGGAAGCGCCATATAACTTCACGGTAGACCGCGACTGCGAGCTCAAGACACCCGATGACCAGAAGTCCACGGTGCGCTATTCGCGCCACACGCTGGAGATCGACGAAGTGGCCCAGCACATTGCTGCCGGCAAACTACCCACACAGCTGGCGATGACGTGGAACGAGCGCGTGTCTTTTGTGCTGACGGAAACCGCGCAGCTGAAAAAACTCAAGCTGCTCGATGTGGTGCTGGACGGCGTACAGGAAAGCGGCAAGGACGACGACGGCTTTGACAGCGATGCGGCCATCATTACCGGCGAGCTGTCTTCGCTGATTCCGGACATGCTGGAGGCATTGGGAGGGGAACTCGCTGAGGGAGAAGTCACACCGCACCCGGCCACCTCGCCTGCTGCCGACCCGGTGCCAGAGCCCGCGTAGCAAATACGGAGACAGGTCATGCCCCAACACATCGGTATCGTCGGCTGCTCCGCCGAAGGCGCTGCGCTTTGTTATCAAACCATCTGTGTGGAAGGCGCCGGGTCCATGGGGCCGCATGCCCACCCTGAAGTGTCCATGCATACGCCGTCGCTTTCAGATTACATGGCGTGCATCTATCGCAACGACTGGGACGGCGTGGGCGACATCATGCTCGCCTCCGCGCACAAGCTCGCAAAAGCCGGGGCGGACTTCCTAGTCTGCCCCGACAACACCATTCACCAGGCGTTTGCTTACGTACAGGAACGATCCCCCCTGCCCTGGCTCCATATCGCAGAAGTCGTTGCCGAAGAAGCGGCCAGGCGCGGGTTCCGGCGCATCGGCATCACCGGCACGCGATGGCTCGTCGACAGTGAGGTCTACCCCGACAAGCTCGCGGCCCGCGGACTGCAATACCTGCGTCCAGATGGCGCGGAGCGCGACGAAATCAACCGCATCATCATGGACGAGCTGGTGTACGGTGTCTTCAAGCCGGAAGCGATCGGGTATTTTCAGAAAGTCATTGACCGGATGAAAAGCAACGGCTGTGATGCTGTCGTCCTGGGCTGCACGGAAATCCCCCTGATCATGAGCGATTCAAACTCGCCCCTGCCGACTCTGGACTCCACACGCCTGCTGGCGCGCGCGGCGCTTGTCAGGGCGACGCAGGCCGCGCGGCCTTCGCCTGATTGAAAAGATTCAGTGCTGGCCCGGCGTGGCGCGAAGCCGTGAAACGATTGCCGGCAAATCCTGCCAGACCGGTTCCGAGGGGGCATAGCGTCCGCGCATATAAGCAGCCAGCGCTGCAACCTGGGCATCATCCAGGCTATGGCGAAAAGCCGGCATGAACCCGATATCTTTGCTCGCCGGTGACTGAATTCCCTCAAGGATCACCCGCACCAGATTGTCGGGCCGCTCGCTGTGCAGCTTGCTGTTAAGGGCCAGCGGCACGTTCACACCCAGCAGTCGCGGGCCGTCGCCATCGTGATGGCACGATGCGCAAGCGCCATCGAACAGGCGCTGGCCAGGGCCCGGCAAGTTGCCGGCAGATTGCCGGGTGGACAAGACGACCTGCCTGCTGCGTTGGACGCTTTCGGCTTCCGTAGTTGGCTCATTAAAAGACACGAGGTAAGCCGCCATTGCACGAATATCTTCTTCGGGCAAGGCAGCCAGTTCCTTGATCACAGGCGCCATGGGGCCCGCGGCAATACCGTGCTGCGAAGAGTAGCCGCTACGCAGGTAGCGGTACAGTTCCGCGGCGTTCCAGGGCACGGGCGCACGCGAGAGCGCGGTCAGCGCCGGAGCGTCCCAGCCATCCACCACGGCCCCGCTTAAAAAAGCCTTCCCGCTGCGCTCTGCGCCCGCGGCGTTGCGTGGCGTGTGGCAGGCGCCGCAATGGCCCAGGCCGTTGACCAGGTAGGCACCACGATTCCATTCGGCAGTCTGCGCCGGGTCGACCCGGTAAGGTGCCGGGTCATGAAACAGGGCATTCCATCCAGCCATCAGCGGCCGCACACCAAAGGGAAAAGCCAGCCGCGTGGCCGGTGGTTCTGATCGCACGGGGGGCTGGGCCATCAGGTAGGCATACAGCGCGGTCAGATCTTCATCGCTGGTTTTGGCGAACGCGGTATAGGGAAACGCGGGATACAAATAGTGACCATCGCGGGAAATTCCTTCACGCATGGCGCGCTGGAAGGCGCTAAAAGACCACAAACCTATTCCGGTGTCCGCATCGGGCGTGAGGTTGGTGGTAACAATCTTTCCGAAAGGCGTATCCATGGCCCTGCCGCCGGCATTGGGTATGCCGCCGGGTGCTGTGTGGCACACCACACAATCGCCCGCGGCAGCGAGCTGCCGGCCGCGCTCCAGGGTTGCGGCGGTGTAGACGGATGCGCCGCTCTGCGCCACCGGGGCGATGACCGATCGGCCGCCTGCCAGCGCCCACACGATGCCCACAACCCCCGCGAGCAAGGCGCCTGCGCGGGACCACCAGGCCATGCCTTTCGGCCATGCCGTGCCCTCAGGTGCGGGATTTGGCAACCGGGCCGGAGCCGCCGGGATAGCTGGCGCGGCCGCGAGCCCCGGGTTGAGCGCAGCACGTACGACTTCCGGCGTGAAAGGCGGCTGGCGAAAACGCACGCCGGTGGCATCAAAAATGGCGTTGGCAATAGCTGCCGTACCCGGCACCGAAGACGACTCTCCGGCGCCAAGCGGTGGCTCACCGGGGCGCGCCATGGTCACGACCTCAATCACCGGCACGTCCCGGAAGTTCAGGATTGGATAGCTTCCCCATTCCAGGCTGGTCACCTGATTTGTCTTGGGCGACACCGTGACCTGTTCCGTGAGTGCACGGCTGGTCGTCTGCACTACATTGCCATGGATCTGGTGCTGAACCCCGGCGGGGTTGATCAGCGTGCCGGCGTCATGCCCTACCACGACGCGCCGGACATGCACCTCGCCCGTCTTGCGATTCACTTCGACGTCGGCCACCCAGGCCGCCCATGCCGCCCCAAACCCCGGCCATTTGCTGTGCATGTAGCGGGCATACGCAAAGCCCTGGCCGCGCACGACGTCCTGTGGGTCACCTGGCGCTGCCGGCTGCTGCTGCGGTGTCGTATGCGCCATCCAGCCGGCGCGCTCGGCCGTGGCGCGCACCAGCTCGGCAGCGCGCGGCTCTTTCAGGTACCTCAGCCGAAACTCCACCGGATCGACACCGGCTGCTGTTGCCAGTTCGTCGATGTAGGACTCATGCGCGAATGAATTGGGCAGCGCCGAGACACCGCGCAGCCATGACGCACGCAACAGCGGCGCCATGTCATTGACGGCGATGCGCATGTTGGCGTAGTCGTAGGGCGGCCGGGCGGTCCGATCGCCCATTTCATAGGCCTGCGCAACAGGCTCAATGGTGCGCGTGAGCAAAAGCGCCAGCGTGGGAGCGCCGTTTGAAGGGTATGAGGTTTGAAAGTCATACGCAGCCACCGATCCGTCGGCATTCAACCCGCCGTTCACTTGCATGAGCTGGGCGGCGCCTTTGGGTTCCCAGGCGTTTTCCTGCTCACGCGTCAGTTGCACACGCACGGGGCAGCCAGCGGCACGCGACAGCAGCGCGGCATCTGCCGCCACATCGTCAGCGCAGTTTCGCCCGTAGCAGCCTGCCGCTTCCATGCGGATCACATCAATGGCGACATCGGCCAGGCCGATCAGTCGTGATAAATCGGTCCGCAGCACATGGGGGTTTTGGGTTCCCGCCCATACCGTCAGGCGCTCCTGCTGCCAGTCGGCCACGGCGCACGAGGGCCCGAGGGAGCCGTGCATTTGATAGGGCCAGACGTAGTTGCGCGCCAGGGCTTGTGCCGCGCTTGCCATCGCGGTGTCCACGTTGCCGTCGTCGACAAGCCTGCGCTGCGTGGCCGGGTTGTTGCGGATCGCCTGCTCAAGGTCGCCCAGATTGGCGAGACCGGGCCACGGCTTCCAGCTGACACGCAATTCACGCAGCGCCTGTTCGGCCTGCTCTTCGCGCTCCGCGACAATGCCGACAAAGTCGCGGATCACCACCACCGCGCGAATGCCCGGAATGTGCGCGATCGATGATTCATCCACTGATTCCAGCGTATTGCCGATGAAGTCGCCGTTGTCGGCGCCGGCATAAGGTGGCCGCACGACGCGGCCGTGCAGCATGCCGGGCACGCGCATGTCGTGCACAAACGTCAGAGCGCCGGTGGCCTTGGCCGGGATATCCAGGCGTGCCGCGCTGGTCCCCACCAGGCGGTAGTCGGCAGCATCCTTGACAGGGGTGCCCGGCACCAGCGAGAGATGTGCATGCTCATTGACCAGCAATGCGCCATACGTCACCGATTTATCGTCCTGCCCCACCACGGAAACAACGCCGTCTCGCACGGCGAGCAGGGAAGGGTCCACCTGCAGCACGCCGGCGGCACGCGTCACCAGCCACGCGCGTGCCTGCGCCGCCGCGGCCCGCAAAGGGACGGCATGAACCTGGATGGACGCGCTGGCAATCGTGGCCCCCTGATTGGGTGCGCGCGTCGTGTCCCCAAGAACCATGCTGACCTGCCCGAGCGCAACGTCCAGCTCTTCAGCCACGATCTGCGCCAGGGCCGTCCGGATACCGGTGCCAAGATCTACATGGCCGTTCAGGGCCGTCACGCTGCCGTCATCCCACACGGCAACCAGTATTTCAACGCCCTCTTGCGGATTGGCGCTGACCAGTGCAGGTTGGCCACGGGCGGGTGGAGGCGCCGGCGGCGGCTCGCGGCTCACCAGCAAGACGCCGCTGGCCGCATGAAAATCGGCGCGTGTCAGGGGCGCATCGGCGCGACGCGTCATGGCGAGTTACCCCGGGCAAGGCTTTGGCGCGTCAGCTCTGCCGCACGCAGCACAGCCTTCACGATCTCCAGGTGCGTGCCGCAGCGGCAGAGATTGCCTGACAGCTCGCGGCGTATGTCATCCTCGCCAGGCGCGGGGTTTCGCGCCAGCAATGCGACGGTCATCATGATCATGCCGTTCAGGCAGTAGCCGCACTGGGCGGCCTGCTCTTCGATAAACGCCTGCTGGACCGGGTGAAGGGCCGCCGGCGTACCCAGACCCTCAAGGGTGGTGATTTCGCGGCCCGCCACGCCGCACGCCGGAATAACGCAAGCGCGTGCCGCCACACCGTCGACCAGCACGGTGCATGCGCCACACTCTCCCAGACCGCAGCCATATTTCGGGCCATTCAGCGCGAAATCGTTACGCAGCACCGTCAGCAGGCTGGCCTGCTCCGCAACAGGCAGCGTACGCTTTTGCTGATTAACGGAAAGCGTGACTGTCAAACCCATATTTACCGAACCATAACCAGGTTGCGGCGCAGCCTACACACTGAGATAGGCACGGCGCACTTCTTCATTGGCAGCCAGCTCCGCAATGGATCCTTCAAAACGGATTTGCCCTTTCTCCAGGACGTACGCCCTGTCTGACACCAGTTCGGCGAAATGCATGTTTTGCTCGGACAGCAGAATGCTCACGCCATGGGCCTTCAGCTCCAGAATCATGTTGGCCATTTGCTCCACAATGACGGGCGCTACGCCTTCGGAAGGCTCGTCAAGCAGAACCAGATAGGGATTTCCCATCAAGGTCCTGGCCACCGTCAGCATTTGCTGCTCGCCGCCACTCATGCGGCCGCCGGGGCGCGTGGGCATCTCACCGAGGTTGGGAAACAGCTTGAAGAGGCGTTCCTGCGTCCACAAGGGAGCCTCGCTGCCGTCGGGCCAGCGGCGCGGCGCCTGCCGTCCTACTTCCAGGTTTTCATTCACGGTCAGGTCGGTGAAGATTCGCCGGTCTTCCGGCACAAACCCCAGACCCATGCGAGCCGCATGGTGTGGTTCACTGCCGGAGATATCTTTGCCAAGAAAGGTCACGCTGCCACGCCGCTTGTCGAGCATCCCGATCAGCGTCTTCAGGGTGGTCGATTTGCCGGCGCCGTTGCGCCCCATCAAGGCGACGACCTCGCCGCGCCCGACCGAGAGATTGACGCCAAACAGTATTTGCGCCGCACCATACCAGGCCGACAGGTCTTTCGCCTCCAGCAGCATCTCTTTGCCGTCGCGCATTACGCCATCTCCTTTTCAATGGCTTTCTTCTCGAAAGTTTTGCCACTGCCAAAATAGACTTCCTGGACTTCGGGGTGGTCGCGAATTTCCAGTGGCTTGCCTTCCGCAATCAACCGGCCGCGCGCCAGCACGATCATGCGGTCGGCATAGGCAAACACCACGTCCATGCTGTGCTCGGTAAACAGCACCGCCATGCCCCGGTCAATGACCAGTTGTTTAGTCAACGCCATCAGGTCATTCCGCTCTCTGGGCGCCATGCCGGCTGTCGGCTCATCCATGAGCAGTAATTTAGGGTTGTTGGCCATGGCCATGGCGAGCTCAACGCGCTTGACGTCCCCGTACGCCAGCACGCTGCAAGGGCGGTCAGCCTGCGCTTTCATATTGACCTGCTCAAGGAGTGCCATGGCCTCGTCGCGTTTGTAATCTGCGGCGCGGCGCCACATGGAAAACAACTTCCTGTCCGCAGATAACAAGGTCATCTGGACGTTTTCCACTACCGTCAGCGAGGAAAAGGTTTCCGCGATCTGGAATGTCCGGCTGACACCGCGGCGCCAGATATCCCGGGGCGCCAGGCCGATCAGCTCCTGCGAGTCCAGCTGAATGGAGCCGGCATCTGCACGCAACTGCCCATTGACCATGTTGAACATGGTTGATTTTCCGGCGCCGTTGGGCCCAATCAAAGCCAATAGTTCGCCCTGCGCCAGCTCGAAATTCACGCTATCGACAGCCCTGACACCGCCAAAGGATTTTCCTAATCCTGATACCTTCAGCAAGCTCATGACTTTTCTCCCGCACTGCGGCGACTGGCCAGCAGCTGTTTGGCAAAGCCTGCAATTCCCTGGGGGAACAGCAGCACAAGAACCAGGATGATGGCGCCCAGCATGGCCCGCCAATAGTCGGTGTTTCGCGCCACGGTATCGTGCAGCCACGTGAATGTGACGGCCCCCACGACAGGTCCCAAAAGCGTCTGGATACCCCCCAGCAAAACCATCACCAGACCATCGATCGACTTGCTGACGTGCAGGCTTTCAGGCGAAATGCTGCCTTTTGAAAAAGCATAAAGCGCACCGGCCAGCCCCGCAAATGAACCTGCAATCACAAACGCAACCCATTGCAGGCGTTTGACATTCATGCCGATGGCGTCCGAACGCAGCACCGAGTCGCGTGCCGCACGCATGCCATAGCCAAACGGTGAATACAGAATTCGGTGCATCAGCAAGACGCCCCCGGCCACCAGGACAAGAGTGAGGTAGTAATAAATGCGCTTGTCCGCCAGCCACTCGGAAGGCCAGACGCCGGTCAATCCGTTGCTGCCGCCGGTGAACACGTCCCATTGATAACAAACTGCCCAGGTGATTTGTGCAAAGGCCAGCGTCAGCATCGCCAGATAAACACCAGACAATCTGACGCAGAACCAACCATACACAAAGGCCCCCACGGCCGCCACAACGGGTGCCACGACCAGAGCCAGCTCCATGGGCATGTTCAGGCTTCGTACCAGCAAGGCGGCGCCATAGGCCCCAAGGCCGAAGTAGGCGGCATGCCCGAACGAGTGCATTCCCGCGGGCCCCATGATGAAATGCAGGCTGACAGCGAACAGGACGGCAACCAGCAAGTCAATCAGTAACACGGTGACGTAAGGGGACTGTGCCGCCAGCACAGGCATCAAAGCCAGTAGCGCCAGCAGGCCCGCACAACCCCAGACATACAAGCGGTGTGGCCGGCGCAGCGGTTCTTCGGCCATGCCTGCATGCCGGTTGGGCGCCTGTGGCCTGCCGAACAACCCCCAGGGTCGGGCCACCAGGACAACAGCCATCACCACGAACTCCACCACCAGGGTCAGCTTGGAAAAAGAGATGCTGATACCCGCAATTTCAACCAGCCCCAGCCAGATGCAAATGGCCTTGAGTTCGGCAATCAGCAGTGCCGCCACGTAGGCACCCGGGATGGAGCCCATGCCCCCGACCACCACCACCACAAACGCGGCGCCGATGATGTTGAGATCCATTTCCAGGTTGGCGGGCTCGCGCGGTAGCTGAAGCGCGCCCCCAAGGCC